>DATLWP010000253.1:0-15324 GCA_035576265.1 Candidatus Polarisedimenticolia bacterium | reverse complement strand
CGCGTCCCGGTTTCTAATCGACACTCCGGCGATTAGAAACACGCCTAACTCATTCAAAACAAAGAGCAGCAATGCATTCTAATCGACACTCCCGACGGCGCCTGAAAATGCACACAAATCGGGCACTTCGCGCCGCCTTCTCTGTGCCGAAGCAAGAATCGGCCCGCTGCAGTGACGATCCGCGCTTTCGCCCCTCCGCCCTTGGCCGCCGCGCCTTGATTTCGGCTGGCGTTACGCCTAGAATTGTGGCTCGACGAATGATTGTTGTCCTCCACAAGAGAGATTTTTCCAAGCCCAGCGAACCACGCTGGGCTTTGGTGTTTGTAGGCGGTCACGCCCCGATGAATCGGGGCCTCGATGCCGCCAGGAGACGCAATGATTGATGGAGCCATCCCCGAAGCGCTGACGTTCGACGACGTACTGCTCCTCCCCGGCAAGTCCGCGGTGCTGCCCTCCCAGGCTGACACGCGCACATGTCTTTCCCGCAAAATCACGCTGAATATTCCCATCGTCGCCGCCGCCATGGACACCGTTACCGACGCGCGCCTGGCCATCGCCATCGCGCGCCAAGGCGGCTTAGGGTTCATTCACCGCAACATGACCATCGATCGCCAGGCAGAAGAAGTGGACCGCGTAAAACGCTCGGAAAGCGGCATGATCGTCGATCCGGTGACGATCGCGCCCGAACTGTCCGTCCGCCAGGCGCTCGACATCATGAACAAGTACAAAGTCTCGGGCCTGCCCGTCACGCGCGGGCCCCGACTGGTCGGCATTCTGACGAACCGCGATCTGCGTTTCGAGCGCAACCTCGACCAGCCCGTCAACAACATCATGACGAAGGAAAATCTCATCACCGTCCCGGTGGGCACCACGCTCGACGAAGCCGAGCGCATCCTGCAAAGGCACCGCATCGAAAAGCTCCTCGTTGTGGACAAGGACTTCAACCTCAAGGGCCTCATTACCGTCAAAGATATTCAGAAGAAGATCGAGTTTCCGAACGCGACGAAAGACGAGCAGGGCCGGCTGCGCGTCGGGGCGGCCATAGGCGCGACCGGCGATTTCCTCGAGCGCGCCGAGGAATTGGCCCGTGAGAAGGTGGACATCCTGGCCATTGACACGGCCCACGGCCACACGACGCGAGTGATGGACGCGATTCGCGCCGTGAAGCAAAAGTTTCCCGACATTCAACTGGTCGCCGGAAACGTGGCGACCGCCGAGGGCACCCGCGACTTGATCGCGCTCGGCGTCGACGGCCTCAAAGTCGGCATCGGCCCGGGCTCGATCTGCACGACGCGCGTCGTCACCGGCGCGGGCGTACCGCAGATCACGGCGATCGCCGAAGCCGCGCGCGCCGCGAAGGGATCGGGGGTGCCGCTGATCGCCGATGGAGGCATCAAATTTTCGGGTGACATTACCAAGGCCATCGCCGCGGGCGCGTCCACGGTGATGATCGGCAGCCTTTTTGCCGGCACCGAAGAATCACCGGGCGAGACGATTCTCTATCAGGGCCGCACGTTCAAGTCTTACCGCGGCATGGGTTCCCTCGGCGCCATGGAGGCCGGCTCGGCCGACCGCTACGCACAGGAAGGTGCCGAACGCGGCAAAACGGTTCCGGAGGGCATTGAAGGACAGGTTCCCTACAAGGGGCCGCTCTCAGGACTGGTCGACCAGCTCGTCGGCGGGTTGCGCAGCGGCATGGGATACTGCGGCGTGCAAAATCTGAAGGAATTGCACGAGCGGAGCAAGTTCATCCGCATCTCCTCGGCGGGCCTCCGCGAAAGCCACGTCCACGACGTGATCATCACGCGCGAAGCGCCGAACTACCGGCTTGAGTAGGGTGGCTTGAACGGCGTGCGCTGGCTCGCGCGATGGTGGCCGGCCCTCGTATGGGCCGTGGCGATTTTTTCGTTCTCGACCGGCGCGTTTTCCGCGGCGAATACGAGCCGGTTCATCCTTCCGGCTCTCCATTGGATCTTTCCGCACGCTTCGCACGCCGCGCTGCTGGCGATGCATCAATTCATCCGCAAGTGCGGGCACTTCGCCGAATATTTCATCCTAAGCCTGCTCGTCCTGCGCGGCATCCGCAGCGGGCGGCGGGAGGCACGCCTCGCCTGGGCCCTAGCCGCGATCGCCATGGTCGCCGCCTACGCCGCCCTGGATGAGTTTCACCAGTCGTTGGTGCCGGGACGCGGCGGCCTCGAATTCTCCGACGTTCTACTGGACACGGCGGGCGGCGCCGCCGCGCAGGCCATTGCAGCTCTGCTGGTACTCTGGAGCCACGTGCGGCAAAGGCAGAAGGACGAAAGAGCCGCGGCGAGCGACGCGTCATAATAAAAAGCCCGTCCCGAGGTCTCGGGACGGGCGGTTGTGATTCTGCCTCGCGCGCTCGCTACTATTGCGCGGCCGCTTCCTTCTCTTCCGGAACTTCTGCTGCGGCGGCTTTCTTCGGCTTTTTTTCCTTCTTCTTCAGCTCGGAGCCGATGAATTCGAGGATGGCAAGCTCGGCGCCGTCGCCGATCCGCCATCCCGTGCGGACGATTCGCGTGTAGCCTCCGGCACGACCGGAGAAGCGCGGTGCGAGATCGGCGAAGAGTTTCTTGGTCGCGCCTGCGGTCATGAGGAAGGCAGCGGCCTGACGCCGCGCATGGAGCGAATCGCGCTTGCCGAGCGTGATCATGCGCTCGGCGAGCGGACGCGCGGCCTTCGCGCGGAGAAGCGTGGTCTGGATGCGCTCCTTCTCGATGAGGTTCGTCACGAGATTGCGAAGCGTGGCTCGGCGGTGAGCCGGCTTGCGACCGAGTTTGTAGCCTGACTTAAGGTGTCTCATGTTCCGGTCCGTGGCCTAAACAGCCGTGGTCTCCTCCGAAGCAGGAGGAGCTGTCTGGCTGGGAAGCGGCGGCCAAATGACGCGACCGTGCTCGTCGAATTTCATCCCGAGGCTCAGACCCATTTTGTGCAGGATGTCCTTGATTTCGTTGAGCGATTTCCGGCCGAAATTCTTGGTCTTGAGCATTTCGGACTCGGTCTTCTGCACGAGCTCCCGCAGATTCTGAATATTGGCGTTCTTCAGGCAGTTGTAGGAGCGCACCGAAAGTTCGAGTTCCTCCACCGACCGGTCGAGGAATTCCACGCGCGGATCGGCGTAGCTTTCGATGGCCTCTTCGGGAAGTTCCGGCTGCTCCTCGAAGTTGATGAGGATGCTCATGTGATCCTTGATGAGCTTGGCGGCGAGACCAATGGCATCCTGCGGCGTGATCGCGGCATTCGTCCAAACTTCGAGTGTGAGCTTTTCATAGTCGGTCATCTGGCCGAGGCGCGCTGCCTCCACGGCGTAGTTCACCTTGCGCACCGGCGAGTGAACGGAGTCGATGGGAATATAGCCGATCGGGAGGTCCTCGTCGAAGTTGCGATCGGCGGAGACATAGCCGCGGCCGTTCTTCACGCGTAACTCGAGTTCGAGCCTTCCGCCCTCGCTGACCGTGGCGATATAGACGTTCTTGTCGAGAACGGCGATGTCGGCATCCTCTTCGATCTTTTCGGAAGTGACCGGGCCGGGTGTATCCACGGTGAGCAGGATCGTCTTCGGCTGGTCGGTGTTAAGCTTCAGCGGGACCTGCTTCAAATTGAGGATGATGTCGGTGGCATCTTCCACCACGCCGGGAATCGGGGAGAACTCGTGCAGCACGCCTTCGATCTTCACGGCGGTGATGGCCGCACCCTCAATCGAACTCAGCAAGGCGCGCCGCAGCGCATTCCCCACGGTGGTTCCCCACCCGCGCTCGAACGGCTGCGCCGAAAATTTTCCGTACTTATCGGTCAGTGTTTCCGGTTCTGCCGCCAACCGCTTTGGTTTCTGAAAGCCCTTCCACATCTTTCCCTTCCTTCCGGGCCCGTTCACAGCGGACCCACAAACTTTTGCGATGAAAACAAGAAATCGCGCTCTACTTGGAATACAGCTCGACGATGAGCTGCTCGCTCATCGGCGGCGTCTGCACGTCCTCGCGACGCGGGGGAGCCACGACGCGCGCCTTGAAATTCTCGCGGTCAATCTCGAGCCACGGCGCAACTCCCTGGCTCTGCGCCAGGTTGCGCGCCTCGAGCACCATCGTGTTCTGGTGCATGTTGGGCTTCAGCGCGATGTCGTCACCCACCTGCACGAGGTAGCTGGGGATATTCGCCTTCTGTCCTTTGACGCGGATGTGGCCGTGCAAGACGAGCTGACGAGCCTGCGCCCGCGATCCCGCCAAGCCCATGCGGTAGACGACGTTGTCGAGACGGCGCTCGAGCATCACGACCAGGTTCGAGCCCGTGGGCCCCTTGGCCCGCTCTGCCTTCTCGAAATAATTCCGAAACTGCCGCTCGAGGAGCCCATAGGTGCGCTTCACCTTCTGCTTCTCGCGCAACTGCACGCCGTACCCGACCATCTTCGGCCGGCGGGCCTGGCCGTGCTGCCCCGGAACAAAGTTGCGCTTTTCGATCGCGCATTTTTCCGTAAAACACCGCAGGCCCTTCAAGAAGAGCTTCTGCCCTTCGCGACGGCACAGGCGGCAAACCGCTTCACGATGTCTTGCCAAGTGCTTCTCTCCTTTGCTTCCACAGCAAGGGCGCAGCGAGCAGCGCCCCTACGGAACCGATCCCCGAAACCCTCGGGCCTAAGCACCCGAACCTGCAGACCGAAACACACAACGCAGACGGCCGATGTGAGGCGCGCGTCATACGCGGCGGCGCTTCGGCGGACGGCAACCGTTGTGCGGCACAGGCGTCACATCCTTAATCGCATTGATGTGCAAGCCGGACGACGCGAGAGCACGAACTGCCGACTCGCGGCCCGAACCAGGCCCTTTGACGCGCACTTCCACCGATTTCATCCCGTACTGGTCGCGTGCGATGCCCGCCGCCGTCATTGCCGCCTGCTGGGCGGCATAGGGCGTGCCCTTGCGCGATCCCTTGAAACCGACCGAGCCAGCCGAAGCCCAACTGACGGAGCGGCCCTCGGGATCGGTGAGCGTGACGATCGTGTTGTTGAACGTAGCCTGGATGCACACGATGCCGTGCGGCACGATGCGCTTTTCCCTCTTCTTGCGAAACTCCTTCTTCCGCTTCCCCGATTTAGCGGGCGCTGCCGGAGCGGCGGCCGCTTCCTTAGCTTCTTTTGCCACGATTTCCTCTTTCGCTTTTCCAGAACTGCCTCAGATCGAAAGTTCCGAGCTGCAGAAATCTCCCGACCCGAAACACGCAAACGATGATTACTTGCGAGCCATCACTTTCTTCTTTGCGGCGACCGCGCCCTTCCGCGGACCCTTGCGGGTGCGGGCGTTGGTGTGCGTTCGCTGGCCACGCACCGGGAGATTCCGCCGATGACGCAGTCCGCGATAGCACTGGATTTCAATCAGCCGCCGGATGTTCATCTGCGCCTCCTTGCGGAGATCGCCTTCGACGCGGCCCTCCGATTCGATGGCGGCGCGCAAGTGCGTGACTTCATCTTCCGTCAGATCCTTGATCTTCTTTGTTGCGTCGACATTGGCCTTTTCGGCCAGCGAACGCGCGCGTTGCTGCCCGATGCCATAGATCGCCGTGAGTCCGACCCAAAGCCGCTTGTTTGGCGGCAGGTCCACGCCTGCAATGCGAGCCATCTAACTCTCCTCCTTCAAATGCCGCGAACTTCGGGCCTAACCCTGGCGCTGGCGGTGCTTCGGATTCACACAGATCACACGAACCACGCCGCGCCTATGAATGACTTTGCACTTCATGCAGATCTTCTTCACCGATGCTCGAACCTTCATTTCCTCGACTCCGTTCCGCTGCAGCCACCGTGATTTGCAATCACGATAACTTATTTGTACCGATATACGATGCGCCCGCGCGTGAGATCGTAAGGCGACAACTCGACCGCCACGCGGTCTCCAGCCAGGATGCGGATGAAGTTCTTCCTCATCTTCCCGGAAATGTGGGCGAGCACCTGGTGCTTGTTCTCGAGTTCGACTCGGAACATCGCGTTGGGGAGCGGCTCGATTACGGTGGCCATCACCTCGATGGCATCTTCCTTCCCGCTGCCCTCGCCCGGCTTCTTGTTTTCGCGTTGTGGCCTCTTGCCCATTCGTCCCTGTCCCAAACTTCAGCAGAATCCCTGCCGACCGCTCACCAGCACGGCCCGGTAGCCTCCCGCGGACGCGTCAAAATCCACGGTCCGTCGTTCGTGACGGCGACGGTATGTTCGAAGTGCGCCGAATCGCTGCCGTCCGCAGTGACCGCGGTCCAATCGTCGTCGAGCACCCGAACGCCCGGCCCACCTGCGTTGACCATGGGCTCGATGGCGAGCACCAAGCCCTCCTGCAGCCGCAGCCCATGCCCGGGAGCACCGTAGTTCGGCACTTGCGGCTCCTCATGCATCCGGGTCCCTATGCCGTGACCCACGAACTCGCGCACAACCGAAAAGCCATGTTTCTCGACCCACTCTTGCACGGCCCAGGAAACGTCTCCCAGGCGATTGCCGGGTCTCACCTTGTCGATCGCGCGCTCCAGCGATTCGCGGGTCACTCCCAGCAGCTTTTCCCGCTCGGGCGCGACCTTGCCGACCGGCACGGTCAGCGCGGCATCCCCGAAGTAGCCGTCCAGTTCCACGCCAAAATCCATCGAAACGATATCGCCTTCGCGCAAGCGCCGCGACGGCGACGGGATCCCGTGAACGACCTCTTTATTGATCGAGACGCACACCGAACCCGGGTAACCCCGATAGCCCTTGAACGCGGGCCGCGCGCGATGCTCGGCTGTGTACCCCTCGGCAAATTCGTCGAGCTCCTTGGTGGCCAAGCCGGGCCGAACCATGGCGCGCATCTGCTGGAGAGCGCCCCAGACGATCAACCCGGCGCGATGCATCTTTTCCAGCTCGGCCGGCGATTTACAGACGACCATCTCACCCTTCCGCGCACTTTACAATTTTAGCAAGTGCGCGGCTTACTTCACCCATGCTGGCCGAAGCGTCGATGGTATCGAGCACGCCCTGGCGCCGGTAATACTCCGCGAGCGGCTTCGTTTGGCGCTCATAGGCTGCCAAGCGGCCTTTCACGACCTCCGGACGATCGTCCCGGCGCTGGATGAGTTTTCCTCCGTCGTGATCGCAAATGCCAGGGACCTTGGGCGGCGCGTCGTATACGTTATAAATCTCACCGCCCACGCTGCACATCCAGCGGCCCGTAAGACGCCGAAGAAGCTTCTCCGGGCTGACGTCGAACTCCACGACAATCGGCTTGCCGAACCCCTTGCGATCGAGGATGCGATCGAGCTGCTCGGCTTGCGGAAGCGTCCGGGGAAAGCCATCGAAGACGAATCCGCCGGCACAGTCCTCTCGGTCGAGCCTTTCTTCGATCATCTTCATCACCAAGTCGTCGGGCACCAGGTCGCCGCGCTCCATGATCGGCTGGACTTTCCGACCTAGATCCGTGCCACGACTGATCGCGTCGCGGAGCATATCGCCGGTCGAAAGGTGCGGCACAGCGCAACTCTGCGCGATGCGCTTGGATTGAGTGCCCTTCCCCGCCCCCGGCGGCCCTAGAAAAATAAGCGCCCGCTTAAAAGCCATCCTCACCGCCGAGAAATAGAAATCAACCGCGACGACTCCGTACACGACCCTTGCGCACGAATCCCTCGTAATTGCGCATTACGAGCTGCGCCTCGACCTGCTGCACCGTGTCCATCGCCACGCCGACGACGATCAGCAGGGACGTGCCTCCGAAATAGAACTGCACGCCCAATCCATCGAGGACGAAGCGCCACATGTGCGTGTCAAACCAGTTGCCGACGAGCCACAAGTGCTGTAAGTGGATGCCGGAGATCATCCATTCCGGCAGCAGGCAGACGACGGCCAGATAAACACCGCCGACCAGCGTCAGGCGCGACAAGATGCGGTTTATATATTCGGATGTGTTGCGCCCCGGACGGATTCCCGGGATAAAGCCTCCGTACTTCCTCATGTTGTCGGCCAGCTCGGTGGGATTGAAAATGATTCCCACGTAGAAGAACGCGAAGAAGATAATCAGCGCCACGTATAAGAGCGTGTACAGCGGCTCGCCCCAGCTGATTGACTTGGCGAAACTCTCGAAAATCGGCGATTTGCTCCGAAAGAGCAGGGCCGCCGTCTGCGGAAACGTGAGCAGAGAACTGGCGAAAATCGGAGGAATCACGCCTCCGGAATTGACGCGCAGCGGGAGATAGGTCATCTGCCCACCCATCACGCGGCGTCCCATGACACGTTTGGCGTATTGCACAGGGATACGCCGCTGCCCACCCTCGACGAACACAATGAAAGCCACCACGGCAGCCATCAGCACGAACAAACCCAGCAGAGCGATCGGCGTGAACGGGCCCCATTGCTGCGTCTGGGCCTTTTCCCACAGATCGCTCACGGCGCGCGGCAACCCCACGACGATGCCGGCAAAGATGATGAGCGACATGCCGTTGCCGATGCCGCGATCGCTGATCTGCTCGCCCAGCCACATGATGAAGGCCGAGCCGGTGGTCAGCGTCAGCATGGTCATCAGGATGAAGCGGAGACCGGGATGATATACAAGCGATTGCCCGGCCAAACCCTGGCGCTCGAGCGTGAGCGCGATCGTGAACGATTGAAAGGCGCTCAAGATGATCGTCAAGTAGCGCGTATACTGCGTGATCTTGCGCCGGCCCAGCTCGCCTTCCTTCTGCAGGCGTTCAAGATAAGGCCATACGACGACCAGCAACTGCAAAATGATCGAGGCCGTGATGTAGGGCATGATGCCGAGCGCGAAGATCGTCAGCCGGCGCAAGTTGCCGCCGCTGAACAGGTCCACCAGCCCCAGGACCGAGCCCTTGCTTTGCTCGAAAAGCTGCCCGAGAAGAGCCGTGTTGATGCCGGGAGTAGGGATGAAAGCGCCGAGGCGATACACGGCCAGCAACGCAAGCGTAAACAAGACGCGATTACGCAAGTCCGGCGTGCTGAAAATATTCCGAAACGCCTCGACCAACTTCCTCATCGCAGGAGCTCGACCTTCCCCCCGGCGCGCGCGATCTTTTCCGCGGCCGACTTGCTGAACGCGTGCGCACGCACCGTCAATGCAATCTTGAGTTCGCCGTCACCCAATATCTTCACGCCATCGCGCAGCGCGCGTATCATCCCGCGCCCGGCGAGAGTCTCCGGCATGACGGTATCGCCGGCCGCGAACGCGTTCAAGCTCTCGACGTTGACGACGGCGAATGTCTTGGGAAAAGGACTCGAAAAACCGCGCTTGGGCAGGCGCCGGTGGAGCGGCATCTGTCCGCCTTCAAACCCGGCGCGGCGCGAATACCCCCGGCGGGACTGCTGGCCTTTATTGCCCGCGCCCGCCGTCTTTCCGAGCTTCGAGCCCATGCCGCGCCCCACGCGCACCTTGCGGTGGCGCGAGCCGCGCGGCGGTTTCAAATTCGAGAGTGTCGGTTCCATGTCCATTCCCAACTAGGCTTGGATTTCAACCAGATGGTGCACTTTCGCGATCATGCCGCGAACCTCGGGCGTGTCCGGGCGCTCAATCACCTGCTGCATGCGGCGGAAGCCCAAGCCGCGAATCGTCTGGCGCATATCGCGCGGGCAGCCGATGAAGCTGCGCACCCACTTGATTCTCACAATGCCCGATTTCTTTTTCGTGGTGGCCATGGTCGTTTGGTACCTATCGAGGAGCGGCTACGATGCGACCGCTTCCTCCGCTCCCTTGCCGCGAGATTCCGCCACGCGAGCCGCGTCTTTCAAGTGCAGCAGAGCGTCGAACGTGGCCTTGATCACATTGTGCGGGTTGGAAGTGCCAATCGATTTCGTCAGCACGTTCTGGATTCCCGCAACCTCCATCACCGCGCGCACCGGGCCGCCAGCAATTACGCCGGTCCCTTCCGGCGCGGGCTTTAGCAACACCTGCCCGGAGCCGTAGTAGCCGATCACCTGGTGCGGGATGGTCGAACCCTTTAGGTTGAGCTTGACCATGTTCTTCTTCGCTTGCTCGATCGCTTTGCGAATGGCCATGGGGACTTCGCGGGCCTTGCCCATGCCGAAGCCGGCGTGCCCGCCCTGGTCGCCCACGACAACGAGCGCAGAGAAGCTAAGATTCTTGCCGCCCTTGACGACCTTGGTGACGCGGTTGATCGAAACAACTTGGTCCTTCAAGTTGGCCTGGCTGGTTTCGACAGGCCGACGAACGGAAAGCGTGTCTTTGAGTTCTTGTTTCGGCATAGTATTCAGAACTTCAGGCCCGCCTCCCGGGCCGCTTCGGCAAGCGCCTGCACGCGGCCGTGATACTGATACCCGCCGCGGTCGAACACAACCTGTTCAATGCCCTTGGCTCGGGCGCGCTCGGCAACAACCTTGCCGACAATCTTCGAAGCCGCAATATTGCCGCCGCCCTTGATCTGCGCGCGGACATCCTTGTCGAGCGAACTGGCGGACACGATGGTGCGGCCGGCAGCATCGTCGATCACTTGCGCACGGATGTGCCGGGTCGAACGGTGCACGCAAAGCCGAGGCCGCTCAGGCGTGCCGCCAACTCTCTTGCGCATACGCACGTGAATGCGCCGGCGATGCGCCTCGCGGGATAACTTTCGAACCGGTGCTGCCACGCTGGTTCTCCTTTTCCGGCTGCGCTAGGCGGCCGTCTTGGCTCCGGCCTTGCCGGCTTTCTTCTTGAGGCGCTCGCCGGTGATGCGAATGCCTTTCTGCTTGTACGGATCGGGCGGGCGCAGCGCACGGAGGTTTGCCGCCACCTGGCCCACTTGGCCTCTGTCCGCCCCTGAGACCGTCAGGTGCGTCTGTTTCTCGACGCTGATCTGAATGCCTTCGGGAATGGGGAACTCGACCGGGTGCGAATAGCCGAGCGCCAAGACCAAGTTCTTCCCTTTCACCTCGGCGCGGTAGCCAACGCCCACGATATCGAGATCCTTCTTGAATCCCTGCGTGACGCCGGCGACCGCGTTCGCGACCAGCGCCCGGGCCAACCCGTGCAGCGCGCGCGTTTCTTCGGATTCGCGCATGGCGACGAGCGTAGCGTCCTTCTGCTCGAACCGAATCCCGCGCGGCACCCTGACGGCCAATTTGCCCTTGGGCCCCTGCACTTCCACCGTGCCGTCCTTGATCTGCACCTTCACGCCGGACGGGACCGGAATCAGCTTGTTTCCAATTCGCGACATGGCTCTATCAAGACCTCGTCATTGCCAGCTTCGCCTACCAAACCTCGCAGAGCACTTCGCCACCCACGCCTTCTTTGCGGGCCGACTGCCCCGTCATCACACCGCGCGGCGTGGAAAGAATTGAAATGCCCATGCCGCCGACGACCGGGCGAATTCCCTTCTTTCCCGTGTAGCGACGCGAGCCGGGCCGCGAGACGCGCTGCAGATCGGTGATCACGCTGCGGCGGTCGGGCGTGTAGCGCAAGAAGATGCGCAGCGTCTTTTTGCCCTTCTCTTCCACGACCTTGAAATTCGCGAGATAGCCCTCATCCTTAAGGATGCGCGCGATCTCGACCTTGAGTTTCGACGACGGCAAATCCACGCGGGAATGCTTCGCGCGGACTCCATTGCGAATGCGCGTCAAGAGGTCGGCAATGGGATCGGTGATCATTCATTCGTCCTTACCAAACGGTTTTTCTTCCTTACCAACTGGCCTTCACCACGCCGGGGATTTCCCCCTTGAGCGCAAGGCCGCGGAAACAGATACGGCACATCTCGAACTTCCGGAGAAAGCCTCGCGAGCGCCCGCAGATCCGGCAGCGATTGCGCTTGCGGATCTTGAACTTCAGTTTCCGCCGCATCTTTGCGAATTGACTGGTTCGAGCCATCCTGGGTGCGTCTCCTTACGCCCGCTTCCTAAGCACGGAAGGGCACGCCGAGCAGCTTGAGCAGCTCGCGCCCCTCTTCATCGCTGCGGGCCGTGGTCGTGATAGTGATGTTCATGCCCTTGATCTTGTCGACGCGCGTGTAGTCGATTTCCGGAAACACGAGCTGATCTCGCAAGCCCAGCGTGTAATTTCCGCGACCGTCAAACGAATTTGGGGGCAGCCCCTTGAAGTCGCGCACGCGCGGAAAGACAACCGCCGAGAGCCGGTCGAGAAACTCGTACATCCGCTCGCCGCGCAGCGTGACCATGCAGCCGAGGGCCATGCCTTTGCGAATCTTGAAATTCGCGATCGACTTCTTTGCGCGGGTGATCACCGGCTTTTGTCCGGCGATCTGGCCGAGCTCGACGGCCGCCGTATCGAGCAGCTTCACGTTCTGACTGGCTTCGCCGAGGCCGATATTAAGCGTCACCTTCTTCACGCGGGGCACGGCCATGGTGTTCTTGTAGCCGAAACGCTTCGTCAGCGCTGGGACGGCTTCTTGGCGATACTTGATATGCAGACGGCTGGCCATCTTAAATTCGCCTCATTCCTCTCTAATGCTCAAACGCCGTGTTGCAGCGCCGGCAAACCCGCACCTTGGTACCGTCGGGCAGCGTCGTATGTCCGACACGCGTGTGCTTATCGCATCCCGGGCAAACCAGCATGACGTTCGAGATATGCACCGGGCCTTCCTTATCGAGAATGCCTCCCCGGATATTCTTCGACGGATTGGGCCGGGTGTGCTTCTTGATGATATTGGCACGCTCGACCGTCACGCGGCGATTCACGGGATCGACGGAAAGAACCTTGCCGATCTTTCCTTTCGACCGGCCGACCATCACCTTCACCGTATCGCCGTGACGAATGCCGAGGGGAGCCAGCTTCTGGTTGGTTTCTCTCATCGCTACCACACTTCCGGAGCGAGCGACACGATTTTCGTGAACTTCTTGTCGCGCAGCTCGCGGGCCACCGGCCCGAAGACGCGCGTCCCGACCGGCTCGCCCGCATCGTTGATCAGCACAGCGGCGTTGTCGTCAAACCGGATGTAGGTGCCATCCTTCCGCCGATGCTCTTTTCTGGTGCGCACGACCACTGCGCGCACCACCTTACCTTTCTTGATCTGGCTGTCCGGCGCAGCCTCTTTCACCGCCGCGGTAATGACTTCTCCCAATCCGGCTGACAATCCCGCATCTCCCCCGATCGGGAGGATGCAAGTCAACTGGCGTGCGCCGGAATTATCGGCCACCGTCAGCCATGTCCGCATCTGAACCATTGTCTTGCTCCCTTAATCCCCTGCGCTCAGGCCACGCGCGTCGAGCGGGCCACAATTTCCTTAAGTCGCCATCGCTTGAGCTTCGAAAGCCGGCGGGTGGAAACAATTCGCACCGTGTCGCCAACGCGCGCATCTCCGGCTTCGTCGTGCGCGTAGTATTTTTTCCCGGATCGCACGACGCGCCGATAGAGCGGGTGCTGAGTTGTGCGCGTGACCCTCACCACGATCGTCTTCTCCATCTTGGCACTGGTCACCACGCCCACAAGTTCCTGGCGCGCGCCGCGCTCTTGAGCGTCCTGTTGAGCCACTGCCGTCTCGTTCGCCATTACGCCTTCCTCAATTCGGTCTCGCGGAGCAGCGTCTTCACCCGCGCAAGGTCCCGCTTGGCTTCCCGCAGCTTCTTCAGTCCCTCCGCCTGGCCGGTCGAAAGCTGGAAGCGCAGCCGGAAGATCTGCTCGGCCAGCTCACGCTGCTGGATTTCGAGCTCGTTCGCGTTCATCTCGCGGAATTTCTCAACGGGCCGCGCCATCAGAGTGCCTCCGCCCGAGTGACGAACTTCGTCGCAATCGGCAGCTTATTCGCCGCGAGTTTCATCGCCTCGGTGGCGGCCGCAAGGTCCACGCCCGCCATCTCAAACATAATGCGCCCCGGCTTCACGACCGCCACCCAGCGCTCCGGCGGCCCTTTGCCCTTGCCCATGCGCGTTTCAGCCGGCTTCTTTGTGAACGGCTTGTCCGGAAACACGCGGATCCAGAGCTTCCCGCCGCGCTTGATGAACCGGGTGATCGCCACTCGGGCGGCCTCGATCTGCCGATCGGTGATCCATGCCGGCTCGAGCGCTTTCAACCCGTACTCACCAAAGGCGAGCGACCCTCCGCGCCACGCCTTTCCGGTGCGCCGGCCGCGCTGCTGCTTGCGGTACTTCACTTTTTTCGGCATCAACATGATAGGTCGCCTGTCTCTCTACGCTTCTGCGCCTGCCGACTTCGCGCGCTGCGGCAATTTTTCGCCTTGGTAGACCCAGCACTTCACGCCGATCACGCCGTATGTGGTCCGCGCCTCGGCCGTGCCGAAATCAATGTCCGCTCGCAGCGTCTGCAAAGGCAGCCGCCCTTGCAGATACCATTCCTTGCGGGCAATTTCAGCGCCGTTCAAGCGTCCGGCCACACGCACCTTGATTCCCTTGCAGCCGAAGCGCAGAGCGGAATCGACCGCCTTGCGCATCGCCCGGCGAAACGCCACGCGCTTTTCCAGCTGCAGCGCGATGGATTCCGCCACGAGCTGGGCATTGAGCTCAGGGCGGTGCACTTCCTGGATGTCGATGTGCACCTCGCGCTTCGTGCGCTTCTGCACATCGTTCTTAAGCTTGTCGATTTCCGAGCCCTTCCGGCCGATGATGATCCCTGGACGAGCCGTGTGGATTCGGACGACCAGCTTGTTGGCGGCGCGTTCGATCTCAATCGTGTCGACGCCAGCCGAGCGCAGCCGGTCCTTGAGCTGTTTCCGCAGCACAACGTCCTCATGCAGCAGATCGGCGTACTCGCGTTTCGCGAACCAGCGCGACTTCCAACCTTTGTTGTAGCCCAGCCGAAAGCCGTACGGATGTGTTTTCTGGCCCAAACTCGCCTCCTACCCCTTCTTCACTTCTTTCGCGCGCTTCTCAATCGCCTTGCGGGCTTTTCGCACGGCGCCCTTCACTCCCTTTGAAGCTTCTGCTTCGGCCGCAGCCGCCGCCACGCGGTCGGCCGCGGCGCGATGGTGCTCGGCCACCCCGACGACGATATGGCTCGTGCGCTTCTGGTAGCGGAAGCCGCGTCCCATTGGCGCGGGACGCATGCGCTTCCAGCGCGGCCCCTCGTTCACGCAGCAGCTGGTGACGTACAGCGCGTCCACGTCGAGCGATTCGCCCGCGTCGTCCGCCTTGCGCTCGGCATTGGCGATGGCACTGCGCAGCGTCTTTTCGATTTCGCGGGCCACGCGCTTCTTCGTGAACCGCAGGGTCTGCAATGCATCCTCCGCGCGCTGGCCACGTATGAGGTCCACTACTAAGCGGGCCTTCTGCGGCGAAACGCGGACGTACCGCGCCTGCGCCAACCCTTCGATCTCACCCTGCGCTCCCATCACCGTTGCCATCGTCTGTTCCTCTGCCTGTGTTTCTTGCTATAGCCTCGCAGCTACACCTTCGCA
>DATLWP010000252.1:0-2116 GCA_035576265.1 Candidatus Polarisedimenticolia bacterium | reverse complement strand
CGAATCTTCCTCGAAACCTAACCTGATTTTCGTTCGGTTTGTCCAAGCTTGGACAATTCAGCTCTAACTTGGCTCAATTTAGGAAGCTAATCCCGGTAGCTAAGTGAGGCCAGATTAAGGGCTTATGGGTTTCCGTTGTGTGGTTAACGGCTGAATGCTCGACTATTGACCTACCGGGGAGAAGCAGACATTTTCTGGGGAATCCGGACGCAAAAAGTGTAATCGACGGGCGCGGTGGAGTCAACGCAAGCTGCGGTGCATACAAGCGGAATGCGACCAAGCGGTAAGGAACGGACCCTACGGCCTAGGGGGAGTTACTGCAGTCTTTGCGTGGCGGCGTCGTGCCCGATCAGCTTCTCGAAGATCGCCAAGACATGCTGTCTATATTGAACGATGCGTTCGAGCAGCGGGCGGAGCCGAGGCTCGCGCTCCGTTTCGCGGTCCCACTTGGCCAGCACCATCGGAGGAACCGCGATATCGCGCCGCAATTGCTCGGCTGAATGCCCGCGCAGGAACAGGCCGTAAAAAAAGGCGGCCTCTCGTTGCGGGAACTGAAAGTCCTGCAACACTTCATCGAGCGGCTTGGGCTGCGTCGCCATCACAGGAAAATGCAGTTTACAGATTTCCGCGCCGCCGTCAAGAGTCCCAGAAGACTAACCAGCAACCATTCCCGTGCGGCTACGCCCAGCCGCATGGCCCGCCGGGCTTGCGTCGGATCGGCCGGCGAGGCCGCTTAATTGCTGGCCCCGCAGACTGACGGATGTGCTTGCCTCCAGCTGATTTTCGTCTGGCCGCCTGCGCGCCGACGCGGCGTTAACGTTTCGCTCATCGCTCTCGTAAGCAGCGAAAGCTTTCCTTGCGCTTCGCGTTAACCTAGATGAGAGAGGTGGGCATGAGTGCGAAAAAGAGAGCCACGGCCCTTCTTGCAACGGCGGCGCTGACGCTAGCGGCAGGAGCAGGTGCGGGGCAGCCACGAAGCTCGGACAACGCCGCGGGCGCTGAGGTGAGCGAGTATCAGCGTGACGTGGAACGGTATCCGCAGGCCGCGTTGGATGCGAACGCAGCGATGGCAGGTCCCGACCTGGACTCGAATCCACACGTCTTTATGACAGTTCTGGAGCCGAAGAACCAAGATGACGATCGCCGGGCCGTGGTGATCCTCGATATCCTCCGCAAGGCGCTCGACAAGTACAAGGATTACCGAGCTGCCGAGGCGGATGGCTATCGCGTCTTCCTGCCGAAGGTGGCGCAGCCACAGTATCACTTTACGAACAGTCGTTACGCCTTCGCCGCGGCATTCCTCTTCAATCCGGGGCACCCCACTTCGCTGCTTTACAAGAAGACCAGGGAAGGTTACGAGCTGCAAGGCGCGCTCTTCACCGCTCCGAAAGACGCCACGAAAAAGCAGTTGGACGAACGCATCCCGCTCAGCGTGGCGCGCTGGCACGAGCATGTGAATATGTGCATGCCGGCAAAGGATACGCCCGCGCAGAAAGTGAACTGGAAGGAATTCGGCTTGAGCGGCTCCATCGCCACACGGGATGCGTGCGCACAGGCAGGCGGCCGCTGGATTCCGCAGGTCTTCGGCTGGATGGTGAATGTCTATCCTTTCGAGACCGACCCGGACAAGATCTGGGGACACTAGCGCCGTTCCGACTTGTCTCGAAAAGTCTGGTTGCCAACTGAATGCCCCTCTTGGCTGCTATCCGATTTGAACTCCTGCGATCAGAAAGTTTGAACGGCGAGACGTGCTGTTAGAGATTGTGGCGGAGAACTGAGGCAGCAACTGGCCCTTTCAGGCAGCTCAGTCGGGGATTGCGCCGGCAGAGCCTCGCGCTTCTCCCACGTTGCCTTAGCAGGCAGGCCTGTCGTAGGATCTGCACCGCTCGTGACCGAGGACGCTACCATCCGCGAAAAGTCGCCCGTCGCTTGCGCCGCGATTGGCGATGCCCGTCTGATCGACGAACCGAGTATCCAGACAATTGCTCCCGGGCCTTTGCTTTGATCCCACGGAAAACCTGAGTCCGAAATCAACCGAAGGGTAGTTTTCAAAGTCGTTGAAAAGAACCGCAAAGGTGAATGGCGCGCCCAAGGGGACGATCTTAGAACTTCTTTG
>DATLWP010000251.1:0-1984 GCA_035576265.1 Candidatus Polarisedimenticolia bacterium | reverse complement strand
CTCCGAAGGCGAAGAGGACTCGGCGGCCGCTGGTGCGCGCGACCTCCGACACGCTGGCGTGGGCCGGCGCGACGTGGTCGTGGGACTTTCCGCAAGCGGGACCACGCCGTATGTGCTCGGTGCTCTCGATTACGCGCGCCGATGCGGCGCAATAACCGTCGGCGTAACCTCGACGCGGCGCTCGCCGCTTGCCCACCGGGCGCGGATCGCTATCGCGCCCGACACGGGACCCGAGGTAATTGCAGGCTCAACGCGGCTGAAGGCCGGGACCGCGCAGAAACTGGTCACGAACCTGCTCTCTACGGCCGCGATGGTGCGCTTCGGCAGGGTCTATGAGAACTGGATGGTGCAAGTGGCGCTGACAAATCGCAAGTTGCGCCGCCGGGGAGCGCGCATCCTCGTAGAGGCCGCGGGCGTGAGCACGTCTGCTGCCGGACACGCTCTGCGTCGCGCGGGACACGATCTGCCTGCGGCACTTGTGATGCTCAGCACGGGCGCAACCGCCCGCGAAGCGCGCCGCTGGCTTGGGGAAACAGGCGGCAACGTGCGGCAAGCCCTCGAAATAGGCAGGAAACGCCAGACCAGGGCCAAGGTTCGGAGATAGTCCATGGACCAATTCAAGATTCAAGGTGGCCGCAGACTCGAAGGGACCGTCCGAATTAGCGGCGCGAAAAATTCCGCGCTGCCAGCGATGGCCGCGGCGCTGCTCACTTCCGAGCCGGTGTCCCTGGAAAATATCCCGCACGTGCGCGACATCATCACCATGGCGAAGCTGCTCGCACATATGCGCTGTCGCGTGGAAAGCCCGGACATCCCGCCGAGCCGTTTCACGATCCAGGCCGAAACCGTATCGCACGCTGAAGCGCCCTATGAACTCGTCAAGACCATGCGCGCTTCCGTTCTGACGCTGGGGCCTCTCGTCGCGCGATTCGGCTACGCGCGCGTTTCCCTGCCCGGCGGCTGCGCGATCGGCGCCCGGCCGATCGACTTGCACATCCAGGCGCTCGAGAAATTAGGCGCCACAATCTCCGTCGACCACGGCTACGTCGAAGCACGCGCGAAGCGTCTGCGCGGAAACATGTTACGCTTCCCGAGGATCACCGTCACAGGGACGGAAAATGTCCTCACCGCCGCCGTCCTCGCCGAAGGTGAAACGGTCCTCGAAAATGCCGCCCTCGAGCCGGAGGTGACCGACCTCGCCGCGCTGCTCGTGAAGATGGGCGCAAAGATTGAAGGAGCGGGGACGCCCACGATCCGCGTGCAAGGCGTCGAAAAACTGCACGGTGCGGCGCACGCCGTGATTCCTGACCGGATCGAGGCGGGCACGTTTCTCGTTGCCGGAGCGATCACAGGCGGGGAGCTTCTGCTGACCCATTGCGAACCCCAGCACCTCGCCGCCGTCGTCGCAAAACTTGAGGAATGCGGCGCCCAAATCAAGTGCGAGGGAAAAGGAAAGCTGCGCGTGCGCGGCGCCAAGAAGCTCGTCGCCGCCGACGTTACCACCCAGGAATATCCCGGTTTTGCCACCGACATGCAGGCGCAGTTCATGGCGCTCGCCACGCAGGCGCACGGTGTTTCCCACATCCGCGAAACCATCTTCGAAAGCCGCTACCTGCACGCCAGTGAAATGATGCGCATGGGCGCAAACATCGTGATTGACGGGAATCTGGCCGTCGTCACCGGTCCTACCCCTTTGAGCGGAGCGCCCGTCACCGCGTCGGACCTGCGCGCTAGCGCCGGACTCGTCCTCGCCGGGCTCGTTGCCCAAAATACCACCACGATCGACCGCGTCTATCACATCGACCGCGGCTACGAGCGCATCGAGGAAAAGCTCCTCGCCGTCGGCGCCCGCATCGAGCGCATCTCCTCTGGCCCCGCCGCCGACTAGCGTTGCCCGCTCTGATGGCGTGTCCGGACACACGGGCACGCATTCATACGCGCCCGTTTGCTGAGATGTTTTGGTAGTTAAGGGAGAAGCACTACC
>DATLWP010000250.1:0-11537 GCA_035576265.1 Candidatus Polarisedimenticolia bacterium | reverse complement strand
ATACTGGGGGCTCTTTGCCCAGGATCAATGGCGGATCACTCCCAAGCTGACGCTGAATTTCGGCCTGCGGTGGGATGTCGAGTCGGGCTTGGCGTCGTTCGTGAAGCCGGACTACAACGGATGGCAGCCGCGAATTGGGCTGGCCTATTCCCCGGACAGCAAGACAGTCATTCGCGCCGGATTCGGAATGTTCTTTGACCGCCAGAACCTGACCTTCTTCTTCGTGCCGAATACCCAGAAGATCGTGGCTGGCTACCAGTGCGGCAATCATGCACCAGCGTCCATCGCCGCTGCTTGCGCGGCGGCCAATACCCTGCCCCAGGAGTTTCCCAATATCCAGTCCAATCTGGGGCAGTCCCGCCAAGGCTACCAGATATTCGGATTCCCGGCGGCGGCCCTCGCTGCGGACCACGCGGCAGAGATTATACAAACGGGCGGGTACGATGCGGCGTTCCCTGCGATTTCCATGGCGGGCACCTGCTTCACTACGCTCGCCTGCGGAATCGGCGAGGGCGGCATGGACCACAACTCGAGGACGCCCTATGCCGAGCAGGCCAGCGCTCAGATCGACCGCCAGTTCGGGGGAGGGTTCGCCCTCAGCCTGAGCTACCTCTTCGTGGGAGCCCATAAGCTGGTTCGCGGAAACAACATCAACATTCCATGCCCCGTGGGCACGACGGACACCGCGCAGGCGGCGAACCCCACCGACCCGAACCTCTGGGGCGTAGTGCCGGTGCCATTTCTTGGCTTTAGGGATTGGGTCCCGGGAATGGTCAACGCCGACGGCACCTTCTCGTCCTGCTCCTCCGGCACGCCCACCCTGGGAACCGGTGCGCTCTCAGGGCTTGGACCTTGGTTCCAGGGCGCCGGCCCGGCTGCCGGCTTGCAGACGATGAGTTCCGGCCTCGAAGACTACAACAACGACGTGGCCAATGCCGCGTACCACGGTCTGACGGTCACGGCGCTCGAGCGCTGGGGCAATTACCTCAATCTGACGGCGAACTACACGTACTCGCACACGATTGACAACGGCAACTTCACCACGTTCATCAACCTGCCGGTGAACCAGCTCAACTATGCTGCGGAGCGGTCCAACTCCAACCAGGACGTGCGGCACCTCTTTGTGGCGAACTTCACCGTGAACGCGCCCCAGGATACCTTCCTGCGGAACTTCGCGTTCAGCAGCATTGTCACGCTGCAAGCCGGACGGCCCTTTACGATCTTTTACGGAGCCAATACACTCAACGATGTAGCTGGCGGAGCGGTGGACCGTGTGGGAGGCGACGCCGTCAGTGGCAACCATTGCGCAACGGCGGCCACCTGCCAGACGATGATCCCGCGAAACACCTACATCGGCGATAAGCTGTATTCGTGGGACCTGCGCCTATCGCGTGGCATTCATCTGACCGAGCGCCTGCGACTCGATTTGATGATGGACATCTTCAACGTTCTGAACCGGCCCAATGTGGATGAAGTGACCTCCGTCTATGGATCGCCCGTCTTCTGCGGTGCCATTCCGCGCCACTACAAAGACGCGACGTCCCTCGCCATTCAGGCGAGCGCTGCGTCCACGGCCTGCCCCGTGGGTGATGTGACGACCCAGGTTCCGGCTTTCGTCGGGAGCTTTGCTTCCACGCCAATAGTGGATACTCCCCCGGGTCTCGTGGGTGTTATCCCTACCGAGTATAAGACTTTGTTTATTCCGCATAACCCCACTGCGACGTTCGGTTTGCCGAGGACGATGTTCAACCCGCGGCAGTTCCAGTTCGCGGCGAAGTTTACGTTCTAAGAATTCGTATCTCGGGAAGGAGCGTGCTTGATACGCAGGAGAAAGGGTTGAACATGACAGCGGCTGCCCCGCATGATCCGCCGTTTCGCGCTGACCACGTGGGCAGCCTGCTCCGGCCCGCCGAGCTCAAGGAAGCCCGCCAGGATCGGGCCGCCGGAAAGATTTCAGATTTGGACCTCCAGCGGCTCGAGGACGCAGCCATTCGAAAGGCTGTCGCCCAACAGGAACAGGTCGGCCTGCAATCCATCACGGACGGCGAGTTTCGCCGCGAAGACTTCTACACCGACTTTTACGTGCGAGGACTCGGCGGCGTCGAAGTCCGGATGGAAAGCACCGCCGCCTATTTCGTCGACCACGAAGGCCGCAAGATTCCCGTTCCGTGGACCCAGGTCGTCTCGCGCATGCAGTGGCGCAAGCCCATCTACGCGGATCACTTCCGGTTTCTTCGGTCGGTGACGAAGCGAACGCCAAAGGTAACCGTCCCTTCTCCGATTATTCTGCACTTCACATGTGGAAGCGCCTCCATTCGCAAAAACGCCTATCCGGATCTGGATCTCTTCTGGTCCGATATCGTCGACGCGTACCAGAAGGAAACGAAGTCACTCTACGACGCGGGCTGCAGGTATCTGCAAGTGGACGACCCGCCTTTGGCGACGCTGTGCGACGAAAGATTTCAGGGCATGATGAAGGCGCGCGGCGACGATCCTCAATACGCCATGCGCGAGCTGTATCCCGAAATGATCAATCGCGCGTTCGCGAATCGCCCGCCTTCCCTTCACCTGGCGATGCACCTGTGCCGCGGCAACAACCAGAGCGGCTGGTTCGGCGAGGGAGGCTACGATCCGATTGCGGAAGTTCTCTTCAACAAGATCAACGTCGATTCGTATTTCCTCGAATACGAATCAGCCCGGGCAGGCGATTTCGCGCCGTTGCGCTTCGTGCCGAAAAACAAGTCCATCGTGCTCGGCCTTGTGTCGAGCAAGCTTCCCCAACTCGAATCAAAGGACCTGCTGAAGCGCCGCATCGACGAAGCTGCCAAGTACGTGGACCTCGATCAACTCTCGCTCAGTCCGCAGTGTGGTTTCGCGAGCTCGACGGAAGGGAACCGCCTGACCGAAGACGAGCAGATGGCAAAGCTGCGCTTGGTGGTCGAAGTTGCGAACGAGGTGTGGGGGCAAGAGGCGGGCCGCTCTCGGGCTGGAAGCGCGTAACCCGGAGCGCGCCAAACCGCAGGTCAATCGGCCGCGTGCAGGACCTCATCTGTTGCATCGACGGAAATCACGCAGGCAAAATCCTTCAGAGATCGAAACGGAGCGCGGCTCCGCCGGCGCGACGTCTTGATTGTAGGTTACACAGCGGACACTGGAACCCAACCCCATGAAACGAAGCGAAAATCGCATTCTCACTACGCATGTTGGCAGCCTGATTCGCCCGAAGGAGCTGCGGGATCTCGCCACGATCGCCAATGACTCGCCGCAGAACAAAGAGCGTTATGAAAATTATTTGCGTGGGTCCGTCGCCGAGGTGGTAAAGATGCAGGCGCAGGTCGGCATCGACATCGTCAATGACGGCGAATTCGGGAAGTCCAGTTGGGCGAATTACATCCTCGAGCGCATCACCGGCTTCGAACAACGGCCCAGTGAAGTCCGCCCGACTCTGTGGCTGGGCCGCGACCGCGACAGATTTCCCGAAGTCATGGCAGCGGAGTTTCCCTGGATGGCTTCGGGAATTCCCATCGAAGCGTGCGTCGGACCGATCGAGTACCGCGACCGCAGCAGCATCCAGCGCGACATTCAAAATCTCAAAGCGGCGCTGCGCTCCGTGAACGTCGAGGAAGCTTTTCTTCCGGTCGTCGCACCCGCCAGCGCGGCATACGATGGCCTCAACGAATACTATCCCACCGAGAAGAAATATATCTACGCGATCGCGGAAGCCCTGCGGGAGGAATACCGGGCTATCTACAAATCTGGACTGATCGTTCAAGTGGACGATGCAGTCCTCGCCAACATGTACGACGAACTCGTGCAGAAGAGCCCGGAGAACTATCGCCGATGGGCCGGTTTGCGCATCGAGGCGCTCAATCACGCTCTCCAGGGAATACCGGAAGATCGCGTTCGATACCACGTTTGCTTCGGCAGCTGGCATGTGCCTCATCTTTCCGATGCGCCGCTTGCAGAGATTGTGGGTTTCATTCTCAGCGTGCGTGCGGGCGCGTACTCGATCGAAGCGGCCAACCCGCGTCACGAGCACGAATGGCGCGTATGGGAGACTGGGAAGCTGCCCGAGGGAAAGATTCTGATACCCGGTGTTGTGACGCACCATACGATGACGGTGGAACATCCGCGTCTCGTGGCCGACCGCATTCTGCGGTTCGCGCGCCTGGTGGGGCGCGAGAACGTGATCGCGGGGACGGACTGCGGCTTTGCACAAGCGGACAGAATCGAGCGCGTGCCGGCCTCGGTGATGTGGGCGAAATTCGAAGCGCTGGTGGAGGGGGCGCGGCTGGCCAGCGCGGAGCTTTGGCCGAAAGGCAAGAGCAAGCGGCCGTCATCCTCTCCGCGGAAACGGAAAGCGATAAAACGGCGATAGAGTGGAGGCGCGGGTGGGAATCGAACCCACGCGTAAAGGTTTTGCAGACCTCTCCCTTACCACTTGGGTACCGCGCCGTGCCAATACAGTATAGCGAAAGTGCAGCGCGGTTTCAGCGCGCAATCGGCAACTCCTGGCGCGCGGTCGTCGAGCACCCCGCGAACTCCGGCCATCATTCGTCATCGGGCGGAATCGCGCCTTATCGAATAATCAGTTGGTAAGGAACGCGCGCCTGCACCGGCTCCATCACGCCGACGAGCCGCCGCAAGGTGGCGTCGAGGGAATGAGGTGCGCTCATCTCGTCCACTTCACGCTGGAAGAGCTGTTCGAAGATGCTTTTTTCTTCTGGCAGGCGCAGGAGATGGACCGGCTGGCCGGCGGGAATGTGCGCGAGCTGCTTGGCCACCTCGATCGCCCGGTCGAGCCCGCCGATATCGTCCACCAATCCGAGCGCTTTCGCCTGCGCGCCAGACCATTCGCGGCCCTTGCCGATCTGGTCCACTTTCTCGACAGATATTCCGCGCCCCTGGGCCACGCCTTTCGTGAATTGCGAATAAGTATCCTGCAGCGATTTCTCAATATAGGCCCGCTGCTCCGGCGTGAAATTTTGCTGATCGGAAAAGAGCGTGGCGTTGTCGCTGGTGGCGACGTAGTCCGTGCTGATGCCCAGGAGCTTATAGAGTCCCGCGAGATTCAGCTTGCCGACGAGGACTCCGATCGACCCCGTGATGGTGTTCGATTCGGCCACGATCTTGTTGGCCGGGCTGGCGATCCAATATCCGCCGGAGGCCGCCACATCGGACATCGAGACCACAACGGGTTTCACGCCGCGGGCGAGCTCCACTTCGCGGCGGATCACTTCGCTCGCCACCACCGAGCCTCCGCCGGAATCCACGCGCAGGACGATGGCCTTGATGCTCCTGTCGGTTCGCGCGCTGCGAATGTCGGATGCAACCGAATCGCCCCCCATCAGGATTCCAGAAGTGGGACTGTTTCCGGAATGGCCGGAGACGATCAGGCCGGTAGCGTACACGACGGCGATCTGCTGCCCGGGAGGATTCTTGATAAATGATCGGTAGCGGTTGAGCGAAACCGGATTCCAATTACGATCGCGGTCCTTGAAATAATCCTGCACCTGGTCCCAGTAAGCGAGGCGGTCCACGATGTGGTTCTCGACCGCTTCGCTGGTCAAGAGCGGGCCGCGGTTGATCAGTTCCTCGAACAGGGCGGGTTTCATGTGGCGCGCCTGCGCGGTCTCGTCCACGTACTGCCGGTAGACGCTGCGCAGCACCGATTCGACTTCCTCGCGGTGCGGAGGAGTGAACTTTTTCTCCGTGAGGGTGTTGTACGCGGTCTTGTACTCGGCGATGTGGTAGAACTCCGGGATGATCTTGAGTTTGTCGAGCGTGCCGCGGAAGAAGATGGCCTCGGCCATCATCCCGCGGATGCTTACCGGCGCGGTGGGCACGAGCCAGATCTGCTGGCACGCGCTGGCGAGGTAATACTCCCGATTGCCGATGCCGTCGTAGCCTAGATAGCAGATGTTCGGCTTGCCGCTCTTCTGGAAGGCCAGCAGGTGCGCGCGAATCTCTTCGAGCTTGGCCCAGCCCGTATCGAGCGGACCGATGCGCACCACGAGCCCGTCGATCCGAGGATCGCTGCGTGCGGAATCGATCCCGTCCACATAGTCGTGCATCACGGGCACGGAGGCGCCTGTGAGCACGCCGAAGATGTTTGGCGGTCGCTGCTCGTCGATCTCACCGTTGGCATCAATCACCAGGACGGAATTCGACTCGAGCCGCGCCGGTTTCGAGGCAGCCCAAACGATCAGCACCAAAAAGAGGACGAGCACGCCGATGACGATCGCTCTCCGCTTGCCCCAGCTCATCTCCATTCACCTCTTACTGGTGTCATTGCAAGTCTCCCACGTAGGTACCAAGCGTTCGCGTTTGAAGAGACGCCGCTCGTCCCGCGCCCCTACCGGAACGCAAGCACGGGTCGCTGAGTGTAGCGATTAGAATGAGGCCCCGTGCTTTGTTTTCAACGACTTGGCTCGTTTTCGGTTTGCAGGAGTGTAGCGATCTGGGAAGACTGCTGTCAGTGGACAGGCGTGAGGTGTCACGGGTTCGAAACCGTCCGGGCCAGTGGCGTTGGCGGTTTGCCTTCATGCGAGTGCGGCGGACTTGGCCCGCCGCCGACCTCGCTTTGCCCCATGTTGTCTCTTCCACGTCCACGTGCCTGCTCCGAAAGAACTGCCGATTCACCCTAGCACGGCAGAAGACTGACCGCCACTGGTTGTTCGCGTAGACATTCAAAGCCTGAAAGAACTGCTTTGGCGCGGGCAGCACCGAACACATGCTGTACCCACGGGGGATGCTCCTCCCGATGCGGCTCCTGGCGGCACCACATCAGAGTCGCTCGAGGGACGAGACTGTGGCACGGGATGTGGCGGGCTGCAGGTTCATCACTTTGGCCGACCAGGGTTACGGCGCGCCGGACGGCAACGTGCTGGGCGCCACACCTACGAAATTCCAGGCGACGAGGTAGCGGCTTCCCGCGGCTTTCTCCAACCATTCCATTGCCGCATCGATCTCGCCCCGGCACGCGTGGTAGGTAGCCAGGCCAATATGAGCGCCGTATTCATTGTAGGACCAGAATTTTTCCAGCACCGATTCCGAGCGCTTCGCGTCTCCGCGTTTAGCGCTGAGGTGTGAACGGTGCTCGATCCTGCTTGCAGACCGCTTGAATAGCGGATCGTGCTGTCATCAAACCCGACGGCAACCCACCGCCGGGCATGACCCATTGGCCGACCATCAAGAACTGGCTCAAGCTGGGGAGAGTGTTGCGGAGCGGCCTAAAGGCACTCTTGGGGGTCAGGAGCCAACCCTCCATGCTTCCTTTCCAGTTGCCCGTGTAGCGGATGACGGTGGCGGGCGTCGAGACATCCATCACCTCGATCGCTTGGCGAACGTCAGGCACGCTTCTCTCAAGGATTGCGATTACCTCTCCGCAGATTCGATGTTTCTCGGCTTGATACCGCTGGGGGTCACGGTGTTGCAGGTTCACCCAAAACTCGTAATTGCGCGTGGGAAGAAAGCAAGTGACAGCCGTCTTGCCGGGCGGCGCGAATGTCGGATCGTAGTGAAAGAAACGGAAGGAGACCTGCCGGAGCTGGGTGCCAGGGTCCACGATCAGCGGAGCATCGAGGACTCGCGTCACATATCCGGCCTGCTGCGAAAGGTCGCGCGCGATGCCGAGCGAGACCTGCAAGTAAGAGGGGAAGCTCTCCAGCGTGGCGTAAGTCTTCTCTGTGATCTCGTCCGCATATTTGCCGCCGAGCAACTCGTAGATCGTCGAGTGGCCGTCAGCGGCGGAGATCACCCAGTCCGCCGCAATGGCCTCACCATCGGCGAGCTGCACGCCGACGGCGGCGTCGCGCTCCACGCGGACTCGTGCAACCCTGGCCCCGAAGCGGAAGTGTCCACCCAGCTCCCTTAGCTTCTCGACGATGAGCCCGATCACAGCCTGCGAGCCGCCAATCGGATAACCCGCGTTGTGCTCACTCATCCAAGCTAGAGAGAGGATCAACGTCACGGCAGACAAACGGGCCGATTCTCCGCCCTCGAAGAAACTTTTTAACAAGGGGTGTGTAAACCGCCGACCATACTCTTCAATGGTTACGCTCGACAGCTTTCGCAGCAACGGCAGGCAGGGGAGCGCACGCAACGACGTGAGCCATTTGCGAGCCCAGGACTCGTCCGGAGCAAGCATCTTGAACTTAGAGACCCTGCGAACAGCCGACGCGAAACGACGGATCTCCACATCGTCTTGCGGCGCGACTTTCAGCAGCTCGGCTTCCATGCGGTCGACGTTCGAGTAGATGCTTAGGGACTCGCCGTGTTCCGTTTCGAGGCGCACGTATACTTCCGGATCCACGAACTTCAACTTGCCGATATCGAACACCTCCTGCCACTGGGCATGCAACATTCCCTTCGGACCGGAGCCGAGCAGCCAATGGAGGCAGGTCTCAAAGGTGTAGTCACCTCTGCGCCAGCTGGTCGCCAACCCTCCCGCGGATTCGTGCTGCTCGACAAGTTCGACCTCGTAGCCACATTTTCGTGCGTATACGGCAGCACAGAGTCCCGCGATGCCAGCACCAATGACGACGATTTTCCGATTGTTTTGAGCCATAGATGTCACCCTGAGTTACGCACTCGGTGCGCGGTTCCGAATTCACGAGGGCAATAGGCACATTTTCGGCTTGTATTCCGTTTCCGTTTTCCATGTCGTGTCGCGAGCGAAGCGATTCCGCTGCGTTGCCGAGTCGTCGGTCACATGGAAAACTCTCGTCTTCTATCGAGGATCAATCTTCCTTGAATCGCCGTGCAGGTTGCCGTGACCTGGCTCACAGGCCCGTCGCAGGTGGGTTCACCCGGCGCGTATGCGTCCGATCACGTCGGGCGTGTCAATGAGACATCCAACGCGGGAACAGCACCAGGCGGATACCGGGATGCCGTGCGCTCGAAAGGGTCGGCTCCGCCGAGCCGAAATGTCTTCGGGTTGATCGTGCTTTTCGAGGGCCGGCGGCGCGCTTTTCAACTATTCAGCGCACATCGCAGAGCAGCGCGCGCCAGCACGCGCGTCGAATCGATCGTCGGCAACGGCGATTTGTCGTCATTGATGAGCAGAGGAATTTCCGTGCAGCCAAGGACGACGGCGTCGCAATTCTTCTCCTTGAACCCACGTATCACGTGCTGGAAGTAATGCAACGACTCGAGCGTTTGCTTGCCGCGAACGAGTTCATCGAAGATGATTTCGTTGATGCGCTCCTGTTGTTCTTCCGCCGGCCTCAGATATTGAATGCCCAGCCGCTCCAACTGCTCAGGGTAGACAGGCCCCCGGACCAAGAACTTCGTTCCGATCAGCCCCAGCTTTGCAAAGCCGCGCCGTTTGGCTTCTCTGGCCACCTCCTCGGCGATGTGCAGCCAAGGCAGGGGAGAACGCGGCAGGACGTACGGCATCGCTTGATGAATCGTGTTGTCCGGACAGACGAGAAGAGCGGCCCCGGCACGCTGCAGCGCCTGCGCGGAACGCAGCATCAATTCCGCCACAGCTTGCCAGTCTCCGCGAGGCGCGATCGCCTCCATGTATTTCGCGAGCGGGATGGTATGCAGAGTAATCTCGGGATGGGCATGTTTGCCCAAGAGCGGCTCGGCTTCTTGGCAGATGATGCGATAACAGAGCGCCGCCCCTTCGGCACTACACCCAACAATGCCAATATGCTTCATGGGCCTGGTGAGCGATCCGGCAATTCAGCCGGAACTTCCGATCGCAACCTTTCGCTCGCCCATCGTAAGCGTCTCTTGCGCGCGATGCAACCATTCACGAGCGAAGCGATACCGGACACTTTTCGTTTAATCGCAGCACAGCATTCGAGGCACAATAGGGAAGAGACGCTGCAAATGACGGACGATCCATCCTCGCTACCTGCACGCACGCGCTTCCGGGTCGCGATGATTCTGGCCATCGCGGTTGATGCGCTTCAAATACTCGTGTTTCCACTCTTTTCGGAAGGCGCGTTGTCACCCGCCGACGACATCCTCGATCTTGCGGTCGGTGCAGCTCTGGTGCGCTTGCTTGGCTGGCATTGGGAATTTCTCCCCACATTTTTCGCCGAGCTGTTGCCCGGTGTCGATTTCGTTCCCTTCTGGACGCTTGCTGTAGCCAACGTCCACCGCAAATGGAAGCAGAGAGAGATTCGCACACCACTCATCAGCGAATGAGGCGATGTGCGATGCGATGTCCGGTAGGTCTCGCGGCCGGACATTTCCAACGGAACAACGAGGAAGCCGGTGGGCGAAAGCCTTTGAATTTCACCGCGAGCGGACATGGCGTGCTTCCGGCGGTTGCCGCGCGTCGCCGCTGGAGAGTATGGTGTGCTAGAAGTCGTTCTCGCGCGACCGCGCAAGAGTGTGGATTGAAAGGTCATGGCAACATTCCCAACGCGCCAGATCGAAGCCATCGAACCGGTGATGGTGCGCGTCCCGGAGGGCTGGTTCTGGATGGGCTGCGAAACCGGGCGCGATGACGAAAAGCCAGTGCATCGCGTGTGGGTGGATGCTTTCGAGCTTGCCGCCTGCCAACTCACGAACGAGGAATACGCCCGCTTCCTTGGCGCGATGCATCATCCTCCGCCGCTGTGCTGGAAGGATCCGAATTTCAGTGATCCAAAGATGCCTGTGGTCGCGGTGTCGTGGCGTGAGGCTGTTGGCTATTGCGAGTGGCTGAGTCGCGCGACCGGGAAGAGCTATCGCTTGCCGAGCGAAGCCGAGTGGGAGCGCGCCGCTCGCGGCGGCGCTGAACACTTACTGTACCCGTGGGGAGATGCGCCTCCCGAGCAGGTTCCCAATTACGCCGAGCGTTGGAAGAGCGGGCCGGAGCCGGTGGGAATGTATCCGCCAAACACATACGGGCTCCACAATCTGGGCGACAATGTGCACGAATGGTGCCTCGACTGGTACAGCGCGGGCTACTACAGCGGCTCTCCCGAACGAAATCCGCGAGGTCCCAGCAATGGCAGCCGTCGAGCCTCGCGAGGCGGCTCCTGGCGGCACCACATCAAGGTGACTCGCACGGCGGCGCGATCGAGCATTCCGCCAGAGTTCCAATACGCCGATTATGGTTTCCGAGTCGCGCGATCGGTGAACACCTGAGGCTGCAGTCGCGCCTCGCCTCGACCCGTAGGTGCTTGCGATCATCGCCGGCGACGGGGATCCCGGTGGCGCGGGGACCGGAGACGGAAAATGCGCGGAACCCGCGCCCTTCCATCCGGCCGCACTTTCATTGACCGGCTGGAGCGGCAACAAGTGGCACGTGGGGGCGGTTCGCGTTAGAGTGTTTGCATCGTTCCGGCAATGCGGGAGAACCTAAGGGGCGAAGATCGATGAGCCCGATCGTTTGGATTGCGGCGAGTGTGGCGGCGATTGTCATCGTCGCGGCCGTGGTGTGGGCGGCGGGGCGGCGATCGGATGCGCAATTGTCCGCCGTGCGCCAGGAGATGCAGAACTCGCTTGCCGCACAGGGCCAGGCGGTGACTTCCCAGATGAGCCAGCAGATCGCCAATCTGATGCAGTCGGTGACGCAACAGCTCGGGCAGGTG
>DATLWP010000249.1:0-9815 GCA_035576265.1 Candidatus Polarisedimenticolia bacterium | reverse complement strand
GACGGATCTTACACGAAGTAGAATGGACAGGAAGGGATGGCCTGCCGGCCTCCGCCGCTGCTTCGGCGTGGCTCGCCGAGCCGAAGCCTGTAGATTTCGGCAATCGAGACTGGCCTGCCGAGCCGGAGCCTGCGCAGCACGCGAAGGCTGGTGGGCCTGGGTAGACTCGAACTACCGACTTTCCCGATTCACCTCATCGGGACGCTCTAGCCACCTGCTCAATCCAGCGATGGCTTTTCATCCTCTTGATTTGACGCTCGCGGCGAGATGCTTCTGAACGCGTGGCAAACTCCTCGGCATGCACGAGTTCCCAGGGCCCGCGATTCTTGATGGACGGAGTTCGGTTGTTGTTGTGCTCGAAGATGCGCTTTGTGAGATTTTCGGTATGCCCGACATAGAAGCGACCTGTCGAGCGGCTTTGCAGGATGTAGACGTGGAAGGTCATGTCAAGTCGAGTTGGTGGGCCTGGGTGGACTTGAACCACCGACCTCACCCTTATCAGGGGTGCGCTCTAGCCACCTGAGCTACAGGCCCATCGGAATCACTGAGGGAAAAGCCTACGACCACTTTATCCTACACGGGCCTAGCTGCGATTTCAATTGAGTACAACCAGTGGTCTTACCCTAAACGACGCCGAACGCAAAAATCCTCGCAGACGCACAGAGCGTTTGCACGGCGGACCAATGTTCGATCTATCTCCACTTATCGATGGAGGCGCTGGTGACATAGCTGAAGTCGCCGCCGGCCCAGTAGGTGTTGGTCTCGCCTCCGAGCACGATGACCTCGATCGAAGATTTCGGGTTGGGGTTGGGCTCGGGTGGCGCGCCGAAACGGCGGCGGCGGTAGAAGCGCTGGTACGGGATATCGGCGTCCCCCATCTTCAGATACGAAGCGTATGGCTCGACGCCCGCCTGCGCCTGCTTCAACTCGTTCCGGTGCGTATCCCAGTAGAGCCAAGCCGGCGTCTTCGAGTTCTTGGACCAGTAGTCGCTTAACTCTTCCTTCGAGTTGAATCCGTGGTCCTTCGCGTCGCGGGCGACGGTAGGATCGAGCAGCAGCGTCGCGGCACTGGTGCCGAACGAGAAGAAATGTGTCAGCCAGTTCTTGATCACGTCGTGGATGGGTATGGCGGCGAACCAGGCGACGTTGTTGAGGCTCCAGCCGCTGAAGATGCTGACCACGCTCTCGTCCGGCTTGAAGCCCTTTTGCACGTGGAGCGGCTTCCAGCCGTCCGGAAGCTTGTTTTCCGTCTCCGCGATGCAGATGTTGTTGTAGTTGAAGTTGGTTCCCAGGCTGCCCATGTAGGTGAGTCCGGGCATGCCGCAGCCGCCGAGGTTTTTCGAAAGGATCGTCCAGGCGCGGCCGATGGTCGCGTTGGGCTCGGCGAAAGGCCCCATCGCGCCGATGCCGTAGTTCATCTTGATCTGGTCGGAGATCGGACCATTCAGCAGCAGCATGCGGGAGAATGAGGACGTGGAACTGAACAGCGCGGGCTGACCCGTCGAGGCGATCGCGAGGATTACGGGGAAGTATTCCGGCTGCGCCCCGGCCATGACCGCGTTGATGGCCACGTGCCTGACCGTAAATGACCACAGGGGCTGGGCGCCGCGGGCGGCGCTCAGCTCTCCGACGACCTCGTCGGGTTTGTGGCTCGTGGCCTTGAGCATCGCTTCCACCTTTTCCTCGGTGGGTAGGATGATGGGCATGAAATCCGTCATGTTGTTGTCGCAGTACACGCGCTGTAGCTCGTCCTGAGTGCCCACGTAGGTCGCCGGGCCGACATCCGGAGTAACCGTGCCGGTCTTTTGTTCCTCCGCAGTCAGCGGCTTGGTGAGCGCGTCGATGATTTCCTTCATGACGTTCTTGCCCGTGACGGGATCGTTTCCTTCGAGCACGGCGTACATCTGTTCGTCGGTCTTGTTCGTCATCGGGTGCGGCAGGAAGACAATGCGCTCGCCCGGCATGCCGCGGTTGGCAGCGTTGGTCTTGGCGAGGTCCTTGAAGGCGATCGTAACCAGTGGGGCGGTCGGGAAACCCATCTTCTCAACTTGTGCGCAGTGACTCACGGTCGCTGGGGTGCAGGTGCTTCAATGCCCGTACGCCATGATCATGGCGTTGCCGCTGGCTTTGATTTCGGCCAGTAGCTTGGGGTCGTCATCGAAAAACGACCCAGCTTTCAGGCGGTACACGGTCTTCACGCTGGGCATGTTTTTGTGGAACCAGATCGCGATTTGGTTGAGGAAGCGGTCCGCGCCGGCGAACCCGTCGGACACGAGGAAGATCGTCTTTCCGTCGAGGGTGTCGAGGCGGGGCGCCATTGGAACGAGGTGAATCGGAGGCGGCATGCCTTTCGGATTCAACGTTTCAATCTTCGGCTCGCCGGGCGCCACCCGCCCCTTCTTGGCTGGCTCCGCCAGAGCCGAAGATCCGGCCAAGACTGCCGGAGATACGCCGAGCATCGACAACAGCTTTCGCCTGTTGATTTTCATGGTTTTCCGTCGCCCCCTTTGATTTCAAAAGGTTCGGCCCGCCTGCCGGCCGCATCATAGCATCCTCTCATTGTGTATTGAGACTCTTTCCCCGCAATTTCGGTTACGGCAAAGCAAACACGTAGATGGCGTTGTGGCCTGTCGGCGTCTTCAGTTCGGGAACCTCCGCGCTCAGCTCCGGAACCTTCAAGTTGTCGCCCGTCATTACACAAACGTACTGCTTTCCGTTGACTGCATAAGTGATCGTGCTGACAGAAATGTTGCCACCTAGAATCGCCTCCCAAAGTTCCCTTCCGGTCTTCACATCGAAGGCCTTGAACCGCCGCGACATGTCTCCGTGGAATACGAGTCCTCCGGCCGTGGTGACCACGGCGCCATTGCTCGGCGCGCGCCCCACGTCGAAGTGCAAGGTCTCTCCGGTAGAAAGATTGATTTTGGCCATTCCGGTAAAGGCGCTGGGATCGGAACCGGGGCGGGGGATTACTTTCCAGCCTCCCCGCCCATTCGGGCCGGTGAGCGTCAAATCGCGGCAATTGTCGATGTAAGGGACGTAGAGCGAGTTCGTCTCCGGATCGTACGACGTAGGCCAATAGCTTCTCGTATTCCAATAGCAGATGATGTGGTGGTCGCCGGGCTGCTTGAAGACGATGTCCCAGTTGAGAGTCGTCTTCCCCGTCTTGACGTCAATATCCGACAACACGGCGCGCGGGTCGTCGTAGGGAAACGGTGTGGCCCATAGAAACTGCCCGTTATTGCGATCGAGGACGAAAACAGCTCCGCTCTCGGAAACCATCGCGGCAACATCGTGCATCGAGCCCCGCGCAACGTCGGGATTAATCCATTTGACAAACTTCGCATCAGGATTGAAGGCCACGCGCGCGAGCGTTCGCTCGTGGGTATGGTCGGAATCCCAATCGTCGCCCGGCAGGTGCTGGTAATACCAGATGAGCTTTCCGGTGGCGGGATCGAGCGCAACGGTGCAGTTGCTATAAAGGTCGGCGGGCGTCGTGCGTGAGGTGCCATCGGGATTGCCATTGTGGCGTGCGATGCGTTGGTCGGGCATCGGATTGGCGACGCCCCAGTACAACACGTTGCGAACAGGATCGAAGCTGCCGGGAAGCCCCCAGGTGGAGGCCATATCCTGTGATGTATCCGCGCCGCCCCACGAGGCGTAGCCCGGATCGTCCGGACCCGCCACGGTGTAAAATCTCCAGACTTTTTCGCCGGTTTCCGCGTTGTCCGCTTCGATGAAACAGGTGTCTCGTCCCCTGCCACAGGTGCCGCCGGAAATCACCTTTCCGTCCACGACGAGTGCCCCGGAAGTGTTTTGCGTTTGGGTCTTGTATGTTTCCCAGCGAACTTGGCCGGTCTTGGCATCGAGCGCGACGACGTACCCATCGGGTGCGGTGAAGTAAACCATGTCGCCAAAGATCGCGAGGGCCTTGGTGCGTTCCACCGAGCCAATGTTGGGATTCTTGTATGCGCGCTTGTACTCCCAGAGAAGGTCGCCGGTGGTGGCGTCCAAAGCGTCGACAAGGCCCCCGGGCGCGATCACGTACATCACGCCGTCGTGGACGATAGGAATCGTTTCAGTGGTGCCGGCGGGAAGGCCGCGGACCCACGCCAACCCAAGTTGCTGGACGTTCTTTCGGTTGATCTGCTTGAGCGGGCTGAAGCGCCAAGCGTCATATGTGCGGCTGTACATCAGCCAGTCGTTCGGACTCGGATTCAAAAGCATCTCTTGCGTCACCGGTGTGTAGTGCTGGACCTGCGCAACGGCAGACGTAGCTGCTGCGAGAGCAAGCGCCATCACCAAAACCGAAATCCTCCGCATGCCTTCTCCTCTTTATCGACGAAACGTTCTGCCGCAGCCGGATTTGCCGGATGTCGCACGAAAATCAAAGTATGCTTTGGGCTCAGCGCGCACTGCAAAGTTGGACGGCGGACAAAGCCCGCTGGTTTCTGAGAGGTTGCGCTTTGGCATAACGGGGCAGGAGTGTAGCTCCTTCTGCTCCGTGGAGGGGAGCAAAAAACGGACGGTCGCCGGCCCAATGTCCTACCCGACGAGTCGGAGCGAATTACGCCCGCGCGATACCCCAAGATCCTTGGGCAGCTTGGCCGGAGGCGTTGCGCGCCGAGTTGCGTTACGCCGTCTGGAACGCGCGTTCCAGCGGATAATATCTTCCGTCGCGCTTCTCGAGATACTTCACCATCGCCATCTCGTCGAGCAGGCATTCGACCAGCATGGGATTAAGAGGTGGATATATCTCATCTCTCTCCCAATCGGTGAACTTGCCGATGATTTCGTCGCGGGTGAGGCCGGGTTCGGCTTTAATCTTTTCGAGCATCGCCATCGAGCGCCGGTAATACGGGATGTCGTATCCCCGCGATGAGATGTCAATGGGCTCGGCGTAGAAGAAAGCGGACGTGCGCGCATCGCCGCAGACAAACGTCCAACCGCGCTGTTTGGTGGTGGGAGGAGTCGCGGGAAGACCCTTCACATGCTGCGGTTGAGCGCCCTCGGGAATCTCCTTGAGCGGGCGAAATCCCATCCCGTCATACTGCTTCATGCTCTCGTCCCTCGCGCTGAGCCCGGAATAACGAAATGCGATCCCCTGAGATAGGTTATCTCCCGCGGAGCGGATTCCCACCAGAACGGGCGTCATGGGCCCAAGCACGCCCGGACACACTCGCCCGTGGAACTCTTCTCCGTCGTAAATGAACGAGTCCCCGATCTTGTAGCAGAAGTGACAGGGAAACCTTTTTTCGTCCCCCATGAACTCGACCAACGTTGCCTTCACTTTGAAAGCCATTTCGTTCTCCTCCTCTCCTTCATTCCTTCGAAACTTCCCGTGTTTCCGTCTTAGATCAGCAGCGCTCCGCCATCGATGGGAATGGCTGCCCCGGTCACGAACGCAGCTTCGCTCGAACACAGCCAGAGCACCAGCGACGTCACTTCCTCCGGCTCTCCGATCCGGCCGACCGGATACATCTGCAGCGCTTTCTGCGCCATCGCGTCGTCCTTCAGGAAGGTCGCTTCCGACATCGGCGTGCGGATCAGAGCCGGACACACCGCGTTCACCCGAATTCCCCGAGCGGCGTACTCGACGGCTCCCGTGGTGGTCAACCCGATGATGCCGTGCTTGCTCGCGTTGTAAGCCGCCCCAGTGCGGCGCCCGCTGCGCAATCCGGCCATCGCCGACATGTTGACGATCGAGCCGCCGCCGCGTTTCAGCATCTCCGGTATTTCATGCTTCATGGAAAGAAACGTTCCCGTGAGATTCGTGGTGATGACCCGGTCCCACACTTCCTTCTGGTAGTCTGCTAAGGGGACCATCAGCGTGCCGTCAATCCCCGCATTGTTGAAGGCGCAGTCCAAACCTCCGTACGTCTTCACGCAGGCCTGTACGGATGTCTCCACATCGCAGGGCTTGGAAACATCGGCGCGGACGAAGGTCGCTTCGCCGCCCTCCTTTCGGATCGCCGAAACCGCTTCTTCGCCCGCTTCGACGCGCCGCCCGGTGAGGACCACGCTCGCGCCTTCGCTCGCAAACGCGATCGCGGCATCCCGGCCCAGGCCCGACGTGCCGCCGGTCACCAGCACCACTTTGGACTCAAAGCGCCTGCTCATGGCAAATCCGCAGCGGCGGTGTTGCTCAGACTCGCTCGGCTGAAGAGCCAGTCCGCCCCGCTGTTAGGCTCACTTTTCGCCTAGGCCTTTCTCGAACCGCCCGCCCGCGCACATGTGACGAAGCAGACTCCCGCCGATGCCCGCTCTTCAGTTGCCGCGCCTGCTCCTTCAGTCCTGCGATCGAGAACCGGACGATGTGGTCCGTCAACTCGTGAAGGCCTTCCTGGGAAAACATCTCGCTGCCCTCCGTGGCGCTGATCAACGCTCGGAAGTGTCGGTAGTAGAAGCATTGGCCAAGAATGCTTCGAGTGGCGAGTCGAACCTGCAGTTTCGAGGCGGCTGGACCCAAGAACTCCCGGCAAATGGAGTCCAAGGCGTCGTACATCGGCAGGATTCTGGACTTGAAGAACGCCTTGAGGCTGGGCGTCAGCTCGACCGTGGCATGTTCGATGAACCTCCAGCGCCATCCCGGCTGGCCTTGCGCGAAGCACTGGATCAATACCCATTCGATCATGTCCCGCAGGCGAGCTTCGCGGCTGCGCTGTGGAGAGGCTGAGAAATCCGGGACCGCGTCACTCAGCAGACTATCGGCATAGCGCAGCACGGCTTCGTAGAGCTTTTCTTTATTGCCGAAGTGATAGTGGATTGCGGCAATGTCGGAGCCGGCTTTTCGGCAAATTTCCCGCGTCGCGGCGAGGCGAAATCCCTTCTCTGCGAAGAGTTCGCCCGCTGCTTCCAGAAGGCGCTCCCTGGTTTCAGCCTGGGACTGCTTCCCACTTTTCATTCTGTGCGCTCCCGGCTTTCGGCAGCGATAGGTCTAATTCCCGAGTGGCCGCAATCTATCAAGCGGTCGCTTGAGTGTCAACGCCAATATCCAGCGCTCGCTAGAATCAGAGCTATCATCCGCGGATATGTCGCCGTCACGGCAGTTCGGCCCCCGCACCGTCGGTATCGGCTGTGCATTACCGCCGGGCTCCGAATGCCTCCCGGATCTTCTCGGACCAAATGTGGCAGTTGCTGTAAAGAGGGCCCAGCTTTTGCAGCATCGGCATCGAGCGCGGAGGCATCGTCGCGTGGTGCCCATGGCGAATCTCGGTTTCGTGGGACCGTGCCATCACCTGCATGGGTATCTCTCCCCAATCCGGCTGATTCCTCTCCCATAAGAACAGAAGCTCGATGTGGGCGAGATGGCCGTACTCCATCGAAATGATCTGAAAGTTATCCGGCGCGTCGAAGATCAGCCCCTTGTCGATGAACTCGCTCAGAAACTCGGGGATGGTCTTGCCGACCTCGAACATGTGATGGACCGAGTCCGCGCTCAATTTGGTCGGCGCCCACGCCCCACCCAGGCGCAGCACGCGCTGCAGGAATCCGACGAGAATGAAGAAGTCCATGTTGTTCTCGTAGATCGCGCGGATTGCGGGATCGACTTCCGCGCCCCCGGTTTCGGCGATGATTTCTCGCAGCACGGCTTCCTCATACGCCATCTCCTCCTGCGAATGTGTCGCGAGATAGACGTAAAGAGGCCGGGCGAGTTCTCTCTGAAACAGCCCGCTGTCCCAAAGTTCCCAGAAGTCGTTGGCCGACTGCGTAGCGAGGAGCGCGGCCGTCGCGTTGAAGTATTTCAGCACCGCTTGGCCGATTTCCGCCTTGCCGATTTCGATCATGGCGTCGCGAAGTTGATCCAGCGTCGGGAACTTGAAGACGAAGACTTTGTGGCGATCCTTTGGCAACCGGATTCGGTAGTCGGGCGAGCGTCCCTCGGTGGGCATCGCGGCCGGCCCTCTCCACTCGTCGAGCCCGATGGCAATTCTAGTGATGACGCCGAATCCGCCAAACGGGCCTGCATATCCTTTGATCAGCCCACGCAGACTCGGGCCGGGACCGTCGGCGCAGAACCAGCCCGCGTCATTGGCCAGCGAACCCAGCCGAATCAGTTCACCGGAGGGAAGCACCCATTCCACGCCGAGAATGTAGCGATTGGTCCGCGAGGCCCCGTGTTGGTTGTGGTTGTCGCCGCTCGAGCAAGCGAAGTTGACCAGGACCGACCCGCCCGGGCCGACGGCGGCCACCGGATAGCTCAGGCCTACTCTCATCAATTCGGTCCTCAACTGGCCGTGGCGCACGCCGGGCTCGATCACGGCGTAGCGATCTGTCCGGTTGACCTCGATGATTCGATTCATCCGCTTCATTTGCAGAATGATGGTGTTCGGCCCGGTCGGATACGCGAATCCGATCAAGCTCGAGACGGTGGGGATGAACTTCAGCCCGCGTCGGTTGCAGACTCTGACGATCTGCTGGATTTCCTCGGCGCTGCCGGGAAGCAAGACCGCCGCGGGGCTGGGCGGCTTCACGGGGCTGCTCGGCATCGCGTGGCGCAGTCCCGCGAGGATGTATTCGCGGTCGCTGATGTACTCAGGTCCGACGATTCGTTCGAGTTCGGCGTAGACGTCCTTGTCCAAGCTCATGGCTGAAATCTCCGCAATCCTCACAGAGCGTCGGCAATCAGCTGCGTGATATCGAAATATTTCATTCCGCCGTCCGGCGCGTTCAGCGCCTTTTCAAATGCGGTCTTGCAGAACGGACAACAGGAAACGATTGCGTCCGCGCCGGTGGATTCGGCTTCCCTCCGTCGCTCGTTGGCAGTCCATTGGCTGAATTCGGGGAAGGCATCGGCCACGCCTCCTCCCGCGCCGCAACAATACGAATTCTCTTCGTTGCGGACCATTTCAACGACCTCCAGCCCGGGAATCGCCTTCAGAACCTCGCGGGGCGCGTCGTAAACGCCGTGCTCGCCTCGGCGCCACTGTTTTGGCGGCTCGTGTCGCCCGAATGCCTTGATCTCCCCGTTCCACGGAACGTATGGCTCTGAAAGCCTGCCCAGGAGACAGGGGTCGTGGTACGTGATCTTCCTGCCGCCCTTGTTGTGAAGCGTCAGCCGCCCCTGCGCGATGAGTTCATGCACGACCTCCGTAATGTGCGTCACCTCTAACTTCATTTCGCCTAGGCGCGGATAGAAGTCGCGGAATGCGCCAAAGCACTCGGCGCAACTGGTGATGACCCTTTTGATGCCCTGCTTTTCGAGTGCCGCAAGATTGTGCTCGGCTACCTGGCGGGCCTCTGCAACTTGTCCCGTGCGCCACAATGGGCCGCCGCAGCAATACTCCTCGGCATGCAGCACTGTGAATTTCACATCGCCTGCGTTCAGGATTTTCGCGGTGTTTTGCGCGATTTGCGGATAGCGGTACGAGGCTGCACAGCCCGCAAAATATGCCACCGTGCTCCCCTTGGAGAGCTTAATATCGGGCGTAAGCCAATCGAACCGCCGGCCGTGGTCCTGGCCGTAGATGTTGTGCTGCTCCGCGATGGACCGCGCTTGCTGCTGATGCGCGGGCATCGGTCCCCACCCATCGGCGACGACCCGGGCGCGCAGCGCAAGGATCGTTTCGAGCACCTCCATGTCTCGGACGGACTTGCAGTTGATGTCGCAGGCTCCGCAAGTCGTGCAACTGTAGATCAGTTCTACGAGACCGCTTTCGTATTCGAGTTCCCCCTTGAGAAGTTCCTCGGCAATGTTCAATAAACCTTGGCCCGAGTAGGCGTCGAAACCGAACCGCTGGTGAATCGGGCAGATCTCTGCGAAGTCGTAACCCTTCGTCTTGGGGCCCAGCAGCCACTTGCATTGGCCGCAGTGA
>DATLWP010000248.1:0-2867 GCA_035576265.1 Candidatus Polarisedimenticolia bacterium | reverse complement strand
TCCATTTCAGTACACGGCGCGGGAATCCGACTCCGAAACCGGCTTATATTACTACCGCGCCAGATACTATGAGCCGACGAGCGGCAGGTTCCCAAGCGAGGATCCATGGCGATTCTATTCCGATGTCAACTTCTACCCGTACGTCGACAATGACCCAACGGTGCTGATAGACCCTTACGGCCTCTACACGTGTGTAGGAAAGGCCGTGTGTGACTTTACACAGGACATGGATCGCGCGCTCCGAGATTTCGAGAAGTGCTTTGGGCACGATATCAAAATCACTTGCGGAAATAACGGTCATCCCCCGTCTGATCCTCACATGAAGGGGTTGGCGGTCGATATTGGGCACGGAACCAACCCTTGGCTGAGCAGAGACCTAGTTCTGAAGTGCTTTTATGGCGCTTTCCCAGATACCTCGTACGGGCAGCAGGAATACAACAAAGGCGATTCTGGTGAATACCACTATCATCTCCAATACATACCCGGTCGTGGTGGAGCTACAGGCTTTTCGCCGGGCATTCACGCCAACGGACATTAGTCGCGGAGGAGTTATTCGATGGCCAGACTTCTAGAGTGCATCGTGCTGGTAGGATTCTTGCTGACGGGGAGTGCCGTCCGAGCAGAAACCCAGCCTCAATTCGTCGGCAAGAGTGGTTGTGACAGCCAATTCAAGTGGGGACCGGGCAGCTACAGCATACGTCTGGATCGTACGCAGCGAGCGTACCTTGTCGCCCACAGAATCTCTGGCCAGAATGTTTTACTAATCGTTCAGCACAAGGATGATACTGACCAATGTGGGACGGTTCGTGACGCCGTACGCTCAGCACGTGCTGCCTACTCCTTCGAGTTCAATTGCGTGGACGGAGTGAAGCCCTCCGCAGTGGTTGTGGGCACTCGCCGGGAAGATGACCCGAAGATTTCAGGTGTCGCCGACCGAGCGTGGCTAATTGACCTCGATCAGTTGAAGTTCGTCCGAGATCAGAGGAAGGTGGTTTGCGAGAGATCGAGTTATGCAGGAGCTGACAAAGGAGAGGATCTGGTGAGCATGGCGAAGCATCGTGCCTCGGAAGCTCAAAAGAAGCAGTGACCGCAAAGCCACTCGCTCGCAGCACCCGAATCCCGAAACTAACGAATCCCTTGCAAAAATAGGTAGGGCCGGATGAACCACTACGAGCAGAATGGGCTAGGCTCGGTCACCTCGCTCACTAGTTCGGCAGGTGCCTTGGCGCAAACCTGCACCTTCGACTCGTTCGGGAGACAAATTGCATCGAACGGCTCGCTCACGAACCCGTTTCAGTACACGGCGCGGGAATCCGACTCCGAAACCGGCTTATATTACTACCGCGCCAGATACTACGATCCGACGAACGGAAGGTTCCTCAGCGAGGATGTGATCCGGATGCTCCAGAGCGCCGCGCGGTTTGAAGTCGGTGAATTGTCTGAAGGGGCCAAAGCCTGAGCTACCCGTCCAGGGCAAGTTCGCAACCGAGCGATAGGGATTCGCGCGAGGCTAAGAAGAACGAGAAACGACAAATGTCCACCCTCGGGTTCCGCGAGGATGGGCCCCCCAGATCCACGGCAAACAAAGCAGGCCAGCCGACGAATGCCCCAACGAAGAGCAGAGCGGATTCCGAGGGCCGGATGGGCCGGCCCTCGAAACCGCGGTGCGAGAACGTTCAGGGTCCGAAGCTGTAGACGTCGACGATGAGCCAGTTGCTGCGGTTGAGCAGCACGAGATGTCCGCCGATGACGACGTGCTCACAATGCGGCGGAGGAGGAGGCAGGAAGCGCACGATATCCGGCGGACAGGGGTGAATCTTCTTCCGCAAGCCGGGCGGGAGAGTGCCGCGGACGGCGAGCTGGCGTTCGAGGCCGGGAGGCAGACGGTCGCGCTTGGCGAGACCGGGAGGGAGGTGATCGTAATGAGCGCGGTACCACCCGTGCAATTCGTCGCGGTCGCGGTCGCGGTAGAAGCGGGCGTCGCGGTCGCCCCGATTGCTTTTTTCGGCGTGCTTCTCCTTGTCTTGACCGTGGCCGTGGCCCTTTCCCTGTCCCCGCGCGATCGCCGGACCGCTGATGGACAGGACAATTGCTGTGGCGCAGGCGCAAATCCATGGTCTCGATTTCATAGCTGCCTCCGAGCTGTCTGGGGCTGGAATTTCAGGCTACCGCAACGCTGTTATCGTGACAAGAGTATCGGGCCAGGCTGTGGCGCATCCGTGACCTTGGCCCGGCTCGGGCGCGGTCGCGACGAGCTCGGCGGCCCTGCGAACCGAGTGACCGGCGACGCGGGCAACATTGACCAACCTGACAGCAAAGCCTATGATGTCGGCAATTAGCGTGACTCCGATCTCACTTCAGGGGCGGTATTTCACCGCCGCCCGGTCGATCAACTGGACGACATCCCGTGTGGCTTCAGCGCCAGTTGAGTGAGGACGACGCGGATGACGCCGGAACGCTGGCAGGAAGCGAAGAAGTTGCTCGCGGGAGCACTCGAACGGCCCCGTGAGCAGCGGCGCGTCTACCTCGATCAGGCATGCACCGATCCCGACTTGCGCCGGGAAGTCGAATCGCTCATTGCCGCGCACGAACAAGGCGGCACCAGCTTTCTGGAGCAGCCGACGACTGCCGATGCGGCATTACGAAAAGGCACGCAACTCGGGCAGTTCACCATCCTGGAGCGCATTGGTTCGGGCGGCATGGGTGAAGTCTATCGGGCCCATGACTCGAAACTGAAGCGCGATGTGGCGATCAAGGTCCTTCCGCAGGCCTTCGTAAACGATCCCGAGCGGCTCGCCCGTTTTGAACGGGAAGCGAGACTGTTGGCCTCGCTCAATCATCCCCACATCGCCTCGATCTACGGTCTG
>DATLWP010000247.1:0-4029 GCA_035576265.1 Candidatus Polarisedimenticolia bacterium | reverse complement strand
CACTGTTTGTTCTCTTGCCCCCACTTCGGGAACGTCGGGATAGAGCTTCCCCGGCAGATACGGCACGACGGTTGGGCTGATCACTCTCGATACCTGAGTGTATGCTGGGTTTACAGCCTGGATGGCAGTGCATGCAGAGGCCGACACAGTGTTGCAGGGAACGCACCCAAATTGGTAGGCGACTTCCTGTTGAGACGTAGTAGGATCCGATAGCAGCGGACAGCCGTTACTTGTATTCAGGCCTACCGCGTCGCGGTCCGGGACATATTGGTTCCCGGTAACGCCCAGAGTAGACCGCAGGCCCTCATAGTTCACGAAGAAGAAAGCTTTGTCTTTCTTGACTGGGCCGCCGATGCTGCCGCCAAACTGGTTTCTCCGAAAGGGCGGGATCTTTGCCCCATCGAAGAAATCGCGTGCATCGAGAGCACTGTTGCGAAAATATTCGTACGCGGAGCCGTGAAAGCCGTTCGTGCCTGATTTACTGACGGCGTTCATGGCCGCACCCGTTCCCCCGAACTGGGCGCTGTACGTGTTGGTCAGCAACTGGAATTCCTGGATCGCTTCCACACCCAGTGAATTGCCGGTGATGGACGCGCCCGCCCCTTTCTCCCAGTAGCCCTGCAAATCCTGGTTGTCGAGCAAGAAGACCTGTCCAACGGGTCTGGAGCCGGCAACGGAATAGGTATCCGACGGCCCGTAGAATCCTGAAGATATCCCTCCGCCTCCGCCTCCGGTTATATAAGCCTGTTTGATCGTCTGAACACCGGGTGCTAGCGAAAGCAGTTGCGCGAAGTTGCGGCCATTCAACGGCAGTTGGCTCATCTGCTGGGAGCTCACTAGGGAGGAGACTGCGGCGGTTTGCGTCTCCACGCGCGAGACCTCGCTCTCGACGCTGACCGTCTGCGTGACTTGTCCGACGGGTAGCGAGAAATCAACGACCAGATGGGCGCCGACCGTGAGAGTGATGTCCTTGTGGATTACCGTCTGGAAGCCCGTCATCGAGGCTTGCACTTCGTAATTCCCCACGGGCAAGTCATGGATCGTGTAGCGGCCCGCGGCATCGGAAATCGTAGACTGCGCCACGTTCGTGCCGACGTTTCGAGCCTGGACGGTTGCGCTCACGATGGCAGCACCAGAGGAGTCCGTAACGGTGCCGGAGACAGTAGCTGTTTCGACTTGCGCCTCAAGGCGATTGGCCGTTCCAAAGACAAAGAACAGGACGCCTAAAGCACAAATCAGGACACACCCCAACGCTTTCGCTTTCAAACTGGATGCCATGTCCACCCTCCCCGCACGGCTCACGGCGCATGCGTCGTGGTTCACCACGTTCTTGTGCGGGCGCTATTACTACGCGTTATGTAAGTTTGTCAAGCAAAAATCGACGGGCGGGCACAGGGCAGGTGGACAGATGCATCTTCTGTCCTCTGGCAGCCGTCCTATTTTCCCGGCACGGCGCCTTCTTACGCGATCTCCCGGGTGGTCCGAAACAGCGGTCAGTCGTTTCCCACTCCGTCGCGGGGGATGGCAGCGACCGGCTGTCCACCGAGAACTTCGCGGATCTTCTGGGCGAGCGCCTTGAGGTTGAACGGCTTTTGGAGGTAAGCTACGCCGCCTTCCAGCACGCCGTGACGAAAAACGGTATCGTCGGTATAACCGGATACGAACAGCACTTTCATCTCCGGCCGCAGCGCTCCGACCTGCGCGGCCAGTTCGGGCCCGCTCATATGCGGCATGACCACGTCTGTGATTAGCATGTGGATAGTGTCCTTGTAGGCGGAGGCGAGTTTGAGGGCCTCGGTTCCATCCGGAGCTTCGAGGACCGTGTACCCGCTGTCGCAAAGGTAGCCGCGTACCAATTCACGGACGCTCTGTTCGTCTTCGACAATGAGAATCGTTTCACTCCCCTTCGCCAGATCCTTCGTATCGGTTTCCGGCACGATCCTGTCGACTTCCGACATCACGCGTGGCAGATAGATTTTGAACGTTGTTCCGTGTCCCACTTCGCTGTAGACCCAGATGTATCCGCCGCTCTGCTTGACTACGCCGTAGACTGTCGCGAGGCCCAAACCCGTGCCCTTGCCGGGTCCCTTCGTCGTGAAGAAAGGCTCGAAGATGTGACTTTGGGTCTCAGCGCTCATGCCGCATCCCGTGTCGGTGACGGTGAGCATAACGTAAGGCCCAGGCTCGGCATTGGCGTGCTTGGCTGAGTAACTGCGGTCGAGATCGACGTTGGAGGTCTCGATGGTCAGGCGTCCGCCGTCCGGCATGGCGTCGCGCGCGTTGACCACGAGATTCAACAGCACTTGCTCGATCTGTCCCGGGTCCGCCTTCACCCGGCCCAGGCCGGCTCCAGGCAGGAAGGCCATTTCGATATTTTCTCCGATCACCCGGGAGAACATGCGAATCATTCCGGCGACGACCTCGTTCATGTCTAGCACGCGCGGTTGCAGCACCTGCTTCCGGCTGAAAGCCAATAGCTGGCGCGTGAGCGATGCGGCGCGGTCGGCGGCCTTCTCCACCTGCAAGACGCTTTGCCGCATCGGCGAGGGATCCGGCACGCGGTCCAGCAAGAGTTGGGCGTGGCCTTTTACGACCATTAGCAGGTTGTTGAAATCGTGCGCCACGCCTCCGGCCAATTCGCCCACCGCCTGCATCTTTTGCGCCTGCCGCAACTGGTCGGCCAGGCGTTCGCGCTCCGTGACGTCGAGCGCGACTCCGATCACGCCCTCAATGGCGCCTTCGCCGTCCCGTAAAGGTTGGACATGGGATTCATAACGACGGGTTTCCCAGGCGGTCTCGAAGGCAACGGATTCCCCCTCGAGGGCCTTGCGGTGAGCCGCGATGGCGGGAAGTTCGGGGTCACGCGTGCGAAAGAAATCGAGCACGGTCATCCCGACCGACTCTCGCGCGCTGAGCCCGACTGCATGTAATCCCGCGCCCATGGCCGATGTAATCTGAAGTTCGGCGTTCGCCGTCCAGAGGACTGTCGGCATCGTTTCGACCATCACGGCGAGCCGTGTGCGTTCCTGTTGGCGCTCGGTTTGCGCCTTTCCCAGATCCTCAAGCATGCCGTTGACCGCGATTCCCAGATACGCGATCTCGTCCTGGCCGGAGATGGGAAGGCGGGCGGCGAGGTCGCCGCTTGTGCCGATTTCGGTGATGTTATCGCTCAGGTGCGCGATTCGCGAGAGCACAAATCGCTCGAGCAAATAAAGCGTGGCCGCGCCGAAGAAAAAACCTGATGCCAATAGGAGCAGTAGGAATTGGACAAGGCTGGTTTGGCCCTGGTCGTAGATTTTCCGGGGAAGAAGAACGCGCACGAGAGCCACGGGCCTTCCGTATATGTCGTGCAGCGCCTGGTAAGCTGCAAGGGAATCCGATTCGGCTGGACGGATGAGGACGGAATCTCCCGCGGTGATCGCAGAGGCGGCGGCGCGGAAATCCGGGGAGGGAGTGCCCGTATCCACCCGTTCGAACTCAATCGGCAGGTGCGCGAGGTCTCCCAGTCGCTCAATCTCACTGGAGTCGAGCGAACGACCAAGTATCAGCGTGCCGACCGGGTGACCCTTCGAGTCGCTTGTCAAGACCGGGCGAGAGACGACCAGAACGGGCCCGGAAACGAGCATCAAGATTCCCTTTACGCCGTTTTTTTGGCCTTGACGGGTCAGCAGTGGGGACCCCGGCCGCAGATGAGCGCCGAGGTCAGGTGGAAATGGAGCCGGTTCCAGCTTCGCCAGGTTGAAGGCCATCGAGTAGAGCGGGCGGCCCGCGTCGTCCCGTACCGCTACGAAGTTCACGCGAAGCTGCTCGAGGGTTGGGTCCGGAAATTCAGCCGCAATGCGCGCTGGGTATCGTTCGCGAACGTTTTCGTAGGTTTGATCCCGGCTGGCGTACTGCGCCGCGCTGTGGTCGAGCGTGTCGAGCTCATTGGAGATGCCGCTGAAGGCCCGCTGGAGATTCTGGCGGGCGTAACTATCTTCGAGCTTGGAAAATCCGCGGAGAAGCACTAAGCGCGAAAGGGCACCAAGG
>DATLWP010000246.1:0-4562 GCA_035576265.1 Candidatus Polarisedimenticolia bacterium | reverse complement strand
TGCTGCAAGGGCCTGGAAATGCTTCCGAACCAGCTCGGCGTGTTCTATATCAAGCGAGCTCGAGTGCGTCTTCTTCTCCGTCACGCCGATCTCCGGCAGGTACTCGATTAGCACCTTCGCCTTGATCTCGAGTTCGCGTGCCAGCTCGTTGATGCGAATTTGATTGTGTTCTGCCATTAGCTCCTAAGTCGCACAGCCTTCGTCGGCGGTGCGTGTTTACCCACGGGCGCGACCGCCCGTGCTATTTCTCTGCTCCTTCTTCCGTCGCGCGCGTTTCTTGAGGTTCCGCCGTCCCCTCGGCACTCTCACCGCCCTCGGACGTCCCGGTGACCTCTGCAGGCCCGCCCGGGCTCGTTCCTTCGACGGCCGCTTCCGCTTCGCCCTCGACCGGTGGTTGCTCTATCGCCGGCGCCTCGCCCTCGGCGAATGCTCCCTCCGCGGGCGCAACCTCAGCCGCTGCCACCGCCTGCGCTTCAATGGCTTCGAAATGAGCAGCCACGGACTGGTGAATCTTCTCTACCATTTTCTCACCGATGCCCGGAATTTCAACGAGCTGCTCGGGCGTCATGTCGGCGAGTTTCTCCACCGAGGTGATGCCGGCTGCTTCGAGCTTTTCGACCGTCTTCGGACCCACGCCTTTGAGCTCGGAAAGCGGAGTGCCAGGCGCCGAAAGAGCGGCCATTTGGGCCTCGATCTCGCGGCGTTTTTCCTCTTCGCTCTTGATGTCAACGTTCCAGCCGATCAGTTTGCTCGCGAGGCGGACGTTCTGCCCCTTCTTGCCGATGGCCAGCGAAAGCTGCGTGTCTTCGACGATTACCTCGAGCCGCTTCTCTTCCGGATCCACGATCTGTACACGGGTCACTTTCGCTGGGCTCAGCGCCTTCTGCGCGAACGCGATCGTCTCTTCGCTGTACGGGATGATGTCGATCTTCTCGCCGCGCAGCTCGCGAATGATGGATTGCACGCGCATGCCTTTCATTCCTACGCACGCGCCAACGGGATCCACATCCTTGTCGCGGCTCTCGACGGCGATTTTCGTGCGTTCGCCGGCTTCGCGCGCCACGGCGCGAATCTGCACCGTGCCGTCATAGATTTCCGGCACTTCCATTTCGAACAGCCGCTGCACGAGAGCCGGATCGGCGCGCGATACGATCACCTGCGGTCCTTTGGCGGCCCGCTCAACGGCGCGGATTGTCACGCGCAGCCGGTCACCTACGTTGTAGGTTTCCAGACGCGATTGCTCGCGCTTCGGCAACCGGGCTTCGGTGCGGCCAAGGTCCACGATCAGGTCCGGTCCTTCCGTGCGCTTCACGACGCAGTTCAACAGTTCGCCGACGCGCGTGTGAAATTCGTTGTAGATCGTGTCGCGTTCGGCCTCGCGCACCTTCTGGAGGATCACCTGCTTGGCGGTTTGCGCGGCGATCCGCCCCAGAACTTCGGTCGGCTTCGCCTGGATGATTTCGCCGCCCACCTCGACGCTCGGGTTCAGCTTGCGGGCATCCGCAAGGGAGACTTCGCGCAGCGGGTCCGCGACCTCTTCGACCACCGTGTGCACCGAATATACGTCCACATGGCCGGTGTCCGGATTGAATTTTGCGCGGAGATCTTCCTCGGTGCGGTAATATTTCCGCGCCGCCACTACCATCGCGTCCTCGATGGCCGCGACGATGATCTCCGGTTCGATGTGCTTTTCCCGGCTGATCTGCTCGATTGTCTGGTACAGCAGACTCGCCATCCGCAGTTCTCCCTAGCCCGCTACAGTTCGACTACCAGATTTGCCTTGCGAATCGCGGCGAACGGTATGTCCAGCTCGCGATCCTTCACTTTCAATTTAACCGTGCCGTCGGTATAACCCGCCAAACGGCCCTCGAAATATTTCTGACCCTCGACCGGCTCTTGCAACCAGATTTGCGCCAGTCGCCCCGCGAAACGCTCGTAGTCGGCCGGCTTGATCAGCCTCCGGTCGAGCCCGGGCGAGCTCACCTCGAGAACATAGCTTGGCCCCGGCACCAGGTCCTCGACGTCCAGGATCACGCTCAACTGCTCGCTCACGCGCTGGCAGTCGTTATGACTGACCCCTGGGCCCTCGCCGCCCTCTGGCCCCGGCAACCGGTCGATATAGACCCGCAGCAGCCGCTGCTTGCCGATCTTCCACTCGACGTCGAAGATTTCCAGGCCCTCCGACCGGGCCACCCTTTCCGCCGCCTCTCGAATCTTTCCCAGGTCCATGCTTTTCCAGGGGCGGCGCCGATCACCCGCAGAAAGCCCTGCGCCCGCGCCGCTTCTCGCGGCCAACAAAAAAGTGGGCTCGCGCCCACTGGTTTGTGCGACCTATCTGGAAGCTTATCCAGTATAGACTTCGTTACGCCCGAAACGCAAGGCCGGTCGCCGAGCATTTCTGCTCCCCTAAGATCGGCAACGCGGGGCCTAATTTGCTAGCATGCGGGTCATAGGCGGCCGGGGGTTGAGCCCTGCCGGACGCCGGAGCTGCCAATGAAGCTGAGCGAAGTGGTCGAAAGATACCTGGCGGCATCGGGCGGCTACGGCAAGCCCGCCGCGATCGCTGCGCTGGGGTTCCCGCGCGGCGAGGCGGAGCGGGTTCTCAGCCTCTTCGACGAGGATTACCACATCAGCCGGTTCTTCCACTTCCGCAACAATTCCGGCGAGAGCTTTCTAATCAACGGCTTTCCTCAAACCCACTTCTGGGTCGACGCCGAAATCGAGACCATTCTCTAGCGCTAGCCCGGCCTACTCCAGCGGCGGATGAAAGTCGAATTCCGGGTCGACGTCCACGGGGATGTCGGACGCTTTCGCGAGCGCGGCGGAAAGCTCAGTCGGCATCACCGCGTATTTCCTGAACCAATTCTTGGTGCGCGCGCGGTCGCCGGTGTCTTCCTGCTCGAGCAGTTCCTTGGCGAGGGAGTCCATGGCTCCGGGCATTTTCTTGAAATCGACCTCGTAGAGACCGGTCGACGGATCGCGGCGGATGGCTCCCTGCTCGGTTAGATAGCTGATTTCCATCATGCTGCCCTTGCCGTGAGCCTCGGCGATGCCGAAACGGATGGTGCGGAAGGTTTCGCCGAGATAGGAAGCGTAAATCTCATCCAGCTTGTCCTTCGGAATCGCGCCGTGTTCCACGAGCCAGTGGATGCAGCGCATGCCGACGATGTCCGCTTTGGATTCTTCAAGAGCGGAATACTCGGGGCCGATGGCCTCGCGGACATCGACTTTACCGGCGGCCGTGTGGGCGTAGGTGGGGCCGAGGCCGTGCGAAATTTCGTGGAGGATGACGAATTGAAGCGTGCCGTCACCGGTGACCATGGCCGCCTGATCGGGAGGCATCATGCGCCGGGCCAGAGGAAGAATGACGTCGTTGACGCGCGCGTCCATGAAATTCTTCCAGAAGATCTTCTTTGAGCCCTTTTGCTCGTGGATGCGCGGATCATTGGGAAGATTATCGGCGACGGCCTGATAGCCGTGGAGCAAATCGCCCGAGCGATAGATCGCGTCCACCACTTCCATGGGCGATTGCTTGCCGTGCTTGGAGGGAAGATCCGCGGCGGGCAGGGGAAGCGATTCCTGCAATTGCGAAACGTACTTTTGATAGACCGCCAGTTTTCTGCTCTCGGCGTCGTTGCGAATCATGATCGACGCGCCGTAGGAAGTCTTCACGCCGAGCAAGCCGTCGAGATAGGTTTCGTAGGGCGCAAAGATGATGTCGAATTTCGGATTTTTGAGGTCGAGCCAGGCGATGTCGCTCTGGAAATAATCGTCGGTGAGCAAGGCGTGCGCGCGCGATTGAAGAAATTTCGTGAACGCGGGATCGTCGCTCAGCTCCGAGGCCTGCCGCAGATCGCGCGCCATGGGGACGAGAAATTTGCGGAAGGCGGTGCGGTACGGAACGAAACAAGGGCTTAAGACATCGGTGGCGTCTTTGATCGTGCAAAGCTTTTCAATCGTGTATGGGGAAAAAGCCGCCGATCTGTCCAGCATGCCCTTGCCTATAAGCTGTTCGATATTCTCTCGCGTCTCTTCCGGCAGAAAGTAGCCGCGGCCGGGCGGCGCGGGTGCCGTGCCGACGAACGGCTTGTTGTCGTCAATCAGATCGTAGCGCCCGCCATTGATCTTCAGATATTCGCGCAGCTGTTTCTTCTGAGGATCCTTGGTGTCCGCGAGCGAGAGATAGAGTTTCAAGCCTTCCGGGTCGCTCTGGCGCCAGTAGATGCAGTCGAGCAGCCCGGCGGCGTCCACTAGCTTGTCGACCATTTTCTTTTCGCGGTCGGACAGTTTGGAGGAGTCAAAGGCGATGTGAATGGGCTTGAATTTGGCGACGCGCGCGGCGATGTCGGGAGCAATGACCAGCTTGTGCGCGGCTGGTTTCTTCTGGGCAGCGTGCTTTGGCATGGCGGTAGTCTTCGGCTTCGTGGAAGTTTGCGCTTGCGCGGCCGTCGCACCGAGCGCGAACGCGACAACGATCAAGCAGGTAAGAAAATATCGAGAAGCGACTACCCCGAAAGTGTAACGGGTAAGCGAGGCTCCAGTCCCTTGTTTTGAACGAGTTA
>DATLWP010000245.1:0-5638 GCA_035576265.1 Candidatus Polarisedimenticolia bacterium | reverse complement strand
CGCGCTCCACGCGTAGAATTTGTGGCTCTTTCTTTTCGCATCATCCAAATATTTCGTTGTTCCGAATTGCAGCGCAGGAATACAAGCACCTGACCATTGATGGACGCCGCCGCGGAATACGCTCAGCCTGTGCCGGAGATCAGCCCGTGGATCGTCGCCATCGCGGTGATCCTGGCGACGTTCATGGAGGTGCTCGACACGAGCGTCGCCAACGTCTCGCTCCCGCATATTGCCGGTAACCTCTCGGCCAGCGTGGACGAGAGCACGTGGGTCCTTACTTCCTACCTGGTTTCCAACGCGATCGTCCTGCCGCTCACCGGATGGTTCTCCACGCTTTTCGGCCGCAAGAGGTTCTTCCTCGGGTGCGTCGTGATGTTCACCGTCAGCTCGTTCCTCTGCGGGCTGGCGCCTTCCTTGCCGCTGCTCGTTTTCTTCCGCGTGATTCAAGGCGCGGGCGGCGGAGGGTTGCAGCCGATTTCGCAGGCCATCCTCGTCGACAGTTTTCCGCGACACAAGCAGGGCATGGCCATGGCCATCTACGGGATGGGCGTGGTGACCGCGCCCACCATCGGCCCGACCGTCGGCGGCTGGATCACAGACAGCTATTCGTGGCGCTGGATCTTTTTCATCAACGTGCCGGTCGGAATCGTCGCCGTGATCATAACCTCCTTGGTCGTCTTTGATCCCCCGCACCTCGCGCGAAAAACGCTCAGGCAGGGACTGAAGATCGATTTTCTCGGGCTGGGGCTCCTCGCCGTGGGCCTTGGATTTCTGCAGGTGCTCTTGGACAAGGGAGAGCGCGACGACTGGTTCGGCTCGCCGTTCATCGTGTGGGCCGCGGTGATTTCCGCAACGGCGCTCGTGGCCCTGGTGGTGTGGGAATTGCACGCCGAACACCCGGTGGTGGAATTGCGGTTGTTGAAGGAACGAAACTTCCTCATTTCCACGTTCATGATGTACACGCTTGGCGTCGTGATGTACGGCACGACCGTGCTGCTCCCGATCTGGATGCAGACGCTGATGGGTTACACGGCGATGCAGAGCGGCCTCGTGTTGTTTCCCGGAGGGATGATCTTATTCGGCCTGCTCCCATTCGTCGGGTGGCTGCTCGGGCGCGTGGAGCACCGGTGGGTGGTTCTGACGGGGCTTTGTATTACGTCGATCGGTTTATTTCAGATGTCCCGTTTCAGTTTGGGTGCGGGCATGCCGACGATCATATACGCCTGGGTCATCTCGCGCATGGGCACGGCGTTTCTGTTCGTCCCGATCAACGTGATGGCCTTTTATTTCGTTCCCACGGAGAAGACGAACGCCGCCACCGGCTTCATCAATCTGGCGCGCAACATCGGCGCGAGCACCGGCATATCATTCGTCACCACAATGCTCGCTCGCCGAGCCCAGTTCCACCAAAACGTTCTCGCTAGCAACGTTCATCCAGGCAATCACGATTACCAGACCGCTCTGCAGCATCTCACGCACGTTTTGATCGCGCGCGGATCGGACGTCGCCCGCGCCGCGATACAGGCCCACGGGCTGATTTATCGGGAGCTCCAGCGCCAGGCGATGATGCTCTCTTTCGTGGACAATTTCTGGCTCATGGCCGTGATTTGCCTGTGTGTGATTCCGCTGATGTTTCTGATGAAGCGAAAGCGAGGGCCCGCGGCCCATGTCAGTGTCCACTGAGCGAAGCGCCCATGGAAAATGACTTCATGTCGCGGGCCATCGAGCTTTCGACCGAGAATGTCCGCACGGGCCGCGGCGGGCCCTTCGCTGCGGTGATAGCGAAAGGTGGGCAGATCCTTGCCGAGGGAGTGAACGGCGTGACCGCCCGGAACGACCCAACCGCTCACGCGGAGATCGTGGCGATTCGCGCGGCGTGCCGGGCGATCGGCAATTTCGATTTGTCCGGCTGCGCAATCTACGCAACCGGCGAGCCTTGCCCGATGTGCCTGGGTGCAATCTATTGGGCGCGTCTTGCGCGCGTCTATTTTGGGAGCACGGCCGCGGATGCGGCGACGGCCGGATTCGACGATTCGTCGATCTATCAGGAATTGCTGCTCCCGCACGCCGAACGCAGAATCCCCATGATCCCGCTCATGCGCGACCAGGCGCTTGCGGCCCTTCGCGCGTGGGAAGCCAGCCCCATCAAGATCCCCTACTAGCGGTGCGGCCGCGCCGCCGGCGCTCGGCATCTATCCGCGCCGGCCCTCCAAAATCTTGAGGAACGACGCGCTTCGCAGTTCCGCCTCGGACAGCCCGGTGAGTGCCTCGACCTCGCCAGCCGTCAGGGCGCCGCAAGTGATCGCCTGCACGAAATAGTTCAGCAGTCCCTGTGCCATGGCCGCATCGTCGAACACGTGGCCGACCCGCGTGGCCTGCGCGGCCTTGTCCATGAAATTGCGCATGCGCGCCGAGGCCGAGTCGAGGTTCTCGAGAAAGTACGAATACACCGCCGCATAACGGGACGGAAGCTGTGCGGGATGCAGGTCCCATCCTTGGTAATAGCCGCGCTCGAGGGAGCGCCGCGCATGGTCGAAGTGAATCCTCCACCCGTTGTGCACAGTGGCGCGATTCTCTGCCAGCTGTCGCGCCGTCAGGGGCGGGCCCTCCTTGCCGGCACGATGGGGTGGAATGGGAAGGATATTTACCGGCCCGTCGGAAATCCGCACGCCCGTTCCCGCAAGCGACGTCTGTAGAACGCCGCGGGCAAAATCGGACGCCGGATGTGCCATGGCGTCGCGGGGCGCCGTGATGTTCAACGAGGCCGTGTAATCGTACGGGCCGAAATGAACGGCCGCGCAACGCCCGCGCGCCGCGCTCACCAACGCCAGCAGATTAGCCTCACCTCGCTCGTTGAAAATCGCTTGCGCTGTCTCGACCATCAGCTCGATGCGCAGCGCGCCCGGCTCGAGATCGAGCATCGGCTCGAGGTTCGAGCAGATGTCTGCAAGCGCCGCCACCTCATCGGGCAGCAGGACCTTGGGCAGCGTGATATAGAAAGTTTTCGGCAATTCGCTGCGCGTTTTTCCGGCCAACTCCGTGAGGAAGATATCCAGCGTGCGTATGCTGCGCTCGCGTAGCTCCTCGTTGAACGGCTTGATGCGGAGGCCGAAAAACGGTGGCAACGCTCCCGCGTTCATTGCCGCGGCGACTTCGTTCGCCGCCGCTGCGGCGTGCCCATCTTCTTCTTCGTCGGGCCGGTTGCCGTAACCGTCCTCGAAGTCGATGCGGTAATCCTCTACTGGCTCGCGCCGCAGCTTCTCGCGGATTCGTCGATAGACTGTGTGCGCAAACCACGCTGCGCGATCTTCGCGCCGCGCCGCCTCGGGATCCGCTTCGACGGATTTTGCAATCGTGGCGGCTTGGTCGGCTGACTCGGGCAGCCGCTCGGCTCCCGCCAGGCCGACCGCTTTCGCAAATGCGGCGAAATCCGGTGCGTATTCGTCGAGTGACCGCAGCGCCAGCTCGCCCAGTCGCTGCGCCGTGCCGGAGCGAAAGAGATGCGCTCCTCCATACACAACGTGAATCGGCTGGCGGTCGCCGGACGGTCCGGGATAGCGCCTCTGGAATGCTTTGTGAGCCTGTTCGAGCCGCGTGGCGATTTCCCGGAGCGACTCCGGGGGCAACGTTCTCTTCATAAGTCCTCGCGCGATTGTTTCCGCCCGTGGGTGAAACTCGGATGCCGGCCTTCCGGGGCGTGCGTTTCCCGGTTGTTCCAAACAACGGGACAGGATACATTTGTTTGCCGGTGGAGTGAAAGTTCCGGCGGGACTGCAGGGCGCCGATGGAGGAGGCTTTCCATGGCCCCGCTTTCTCCCGTCGCCCAGCCCCGCTTTCTCCACGGCGAACCAGGGTATCCGCATGCCTGAGAAAATTCTGATCGTCGACGATGAAGCCGACGCTCGGGTTCCTCTCGTGATGCTGTTGCGGCGCGAGGGGTTCGAAGTTCGCGACGCGAGCGATGGAGAGTCGGCGCTGGCCGAGTGCGCGTCATTCCGCCCGGACCTCATCCTTCTCGACATTCTGATGCCCGGGATGAACGGCTTCGAGGTCTGCCGGCGCATCAAGGCCACGCCGGAGACGCGCCTCACGCCGGTTGTGCTGATCACCGGGCTTTCCGGCACCGAGGAACGCATCAAGGGCATCAATGCGGGCGCGGACGATTTCCTCAGCAAGCCCATCGACTTCAATGAACTCTTGGCCCGCACGCGCTCGCTGCTGCGCTTGAAGCAGTTCACCGACGAACTCGAACACGCCGAAAGCGTGCTCTTCAGCCTGGCCTATGCTATCGAAGCGCGCGATCCGTACACGCACGGCCATTGCGAGCGGCTGGCGGAAATGTCCACGCGCCTCGCGAAAAAATTGAGCCTTTCGGAAGAGCACATCAAGGCGCTGCGCCGCGCCGGATTCGTGCACGACATCGGCAAGGTCGCCGTTCCGGATGCCATCCTGCTGAAGCCGGGACCGCTCTCGGAGGAGGAGAGCGAGGTGATGCGCAAGCACCCCGTGGTCGGCGAGCGCATCTGCGCGCCGCTGCGAACCTTTCGTCTCGTTCTTCCGATCATCCGCCACCATCACGAGCGCCACGACGGCTCCGGCTATCCCGACGGTTTGCGCGGCGCCGAGATTCCCGTGACTGCGTCGATTCTGCAACTCGCCGATGTCTACGACGCGCTGACCACCAACCGCCCGTATCGCAAGGCGTCACCTTCGGAAGCCGGCCTGGAAATCATGGAAAAGGAAGCCGCGCGGGGATGGTGGAATCGTGATCTGCTCGACGCTTTCCGCGAAATGATCGTCAGCGATTTCTCGGCGCCCGCGCCTCGGACGATTCGCAAAGTGGCGCGATAGGCGAGCCCGGTGCCGCCGCAACTCTCAGGGCGTGATCCTCTCGTCGCCGGAGTAGATTACGAACCGCCGCCCGCGCAGAAATCCCACGAGAGTTAGCCGCATTTCGCGCGCCAGTTGCACGGCAAGGCTCGACGGCGCCGAAACCGAAGCGATCATCGGCACTCCCGCGACAATCGCCTTCTGCACGATCTCGAACCCGCCGCGGCCGCTCACCATTAGGACGGCATCGCTCAGCGGAATCCGGTCGCCAAGCAGCGCCCAGCCGATCACTTTGTCCACGGCGTTGTGCCGGCCGATATCTTCGCTTACAACCAGCAATTCCCCGCTTGAATCAAACAGCGCCGCAGCGTGCAGGCCCCCGGTGCGTCCGAATGCGGCCTGCGACGCCCGCAGTTTTTCCGGGAGTTGGACGAGCACTTCCGCATCGAGGCGAAAGTCCGGATTCGGAGGCGCGAGCGACATCGCGCGAACGGAATCGATCGATGCCTTTCCGCAGATCCCACAGCTTGACGTCGCGAGGAAATGTCGCCTCATTTTCTCGGGATCCGGCGCCGACCCTGGCTCGAGCGTCGCCCGAACCACGTTCCCGCGATTCCTCTCGCCGTCCCCTGAATCGGGTTCAATCGCCAGGATCTGTGCGCGCCGATGCACCAAGCCTTCGGTGAAAAGAAATCCCGCAGCCAACTCGACGTCGTCGCCCGGCGTGCGCATCGTCACGGTCAGCGGCTCTTCGCCGATCCGGATTTCCAGCGGTTCCTCAGTCGCCAGATAATCTTCTTGGCGGCGC
>DATLWP010000244.1:0-7471 GCA_035576265.1 Candidatus Polarisedimenticolia bacterium | reverse complement strand
CGGGCGCAGCCCTTCGAACACGAGGCGCGCTGGATTCGGTCCGACGGCGTTATCCGAACGATGTACACGCGTGGGGTGCCCGTGGCCGACGCCTCCGGCCGCGTGGTCCGCATGGTTGGAATATCCCTGGACATTACCGAGCGGAAAGATGCAGAGGAACGGCTGCGGAAAAGCGAGGCGCTGCTGGCTCAAGCCGAGGAGATCGCGAATTTCGGAAGCTGGGAGTTTGAAGTGAAAACGCGCAGGGTCTTGCTTTCCAAGCAATTGTTCCAGATGATGGACATCGCGTCGGAGGCCGAATTCACCGAGGAGTTGTACTGGAAAAGAGTGCACCCGATGGACCGCCAGCGCGCTCGCGAGGCCTGGAATCGCGCCCTCGCGGAGTGCGAACCGTACGAGTATGTCGCGCGCTACTACACGCGCGACGGCCGCGTCCGAGTCCACTTGGTCCGCGGCGTCCCCGTTCCCGCGGCCGACGGAACCACCGATCGCATGATCGGGTTCGTGCAGGACATCACCGAGCGTGCGCAGGTCGAAGAAGAGTTGCGCCGGCTTTCACAGGAACTCATACGCGCGAACGATGAGAGCCGCCGGCATACCGCGCGGGAACTCCATGAGTCCGCCGGGCAAAGCCTCGCGGCGCTGAAAATGACCCTGGGACGCTTGAAAGAATCGTTGCCGGAAGAGGATGGGCTGGCGTACGAGCTCTTGCAATCGTCGATGGAACTTGCCGATGGCGCCATCCGCGAGGTCCGAACGGTTTCCTACCTGATGCATCCTCCTCTGCTGGATGAGGCGGGATTGAGCCCCGCCCTGCGGTGGTACGCCAAGGGATTTTCCGAGCGCAGCGGAATCCAAGTGGAGATCGAGATCCCGGAGAATATCGGCCGCGCATCACAAGAGATTGAGACGACCGTATTCCGCATCGTCCAGGAGGCGCTCACCAACGTGCATCGCTATTCCGGCAGCCGTACCGCGAAAATTTGCCTGATGCGCGAAGGCGGACAGATCCGCGCGGAGGTGCGGGACGAGGGATGCGGAATCGCGATGCCAAGCCACGCAGGAGGGGCACCGCCGCAAACCGGGGTTGGCATCGCGGGGATGCGCGAACGCGTGAAGCAGCTGAACGGCGTGTTTGAAGTAGAAAGTGCGCCTGGGCGCGGCACTACCGTAAGGGCGATCCTGCCGGTCGCGCCGAACGAACTCCTGCATCGAACCATTCACCCGCGTCACGATAGCAATGCCGAAAAACGACAAAGGAGAAAGGGCCCGAACGCCAATTGCTAGAATGCGAGGCGCGTCGGCTCGGGAAACTATGCCTGCCAAATCGTATCGGATCCTTGTGGCCGACGACCATCCCGTGGTGCGCCGAGGTCTCCGCGCGCTGCTCGGATCGCAGCCGGGCGTGGAAGTGTGCTGGGAAGCCTCCACTGGCGTCGAGGCGATGGATCACGTTAAGAAGGAAAGGCCGGATCTCGTCGTGCTGGACTTGACCATGCCGGAAATGAACGGCCTGGAGGTCGTGCGCGCGGTTCGCGAGGAGTCGCCCTCGACCGAAATCTTGGTCCTGACGATGCATTTCTCCGAGGAGCTCGCGCGCGAGGTGCTTCGCTCGGGCGCTCTCGGCTACGTCTTGAAGTCGGACGCGGATACCGAACTGCTGGCCGCGGTGGATCACGCGCGCCATCACCAGCCGTTTTTCACCAGCAGACTTGCGGTTTCGATGGTGCAGAATTTCGTCCACGGGCCCGATGGCCAATCGGGAGAGGGAGGCGCGCTGCCCGACTCGCCGCTCACGCCTCGCGAAGTCGAGGTAGTGCAACTGCTCGCCGAGGGAAAGAGCAATAAACAGGTCGCCACGGCCCTTGGGGTTTCCACGCGAACGATCGAAAGCCACCGCAATCACATCATGCGCAAGATGGAGTTCACAAGCTTCAGCGATCTCGTGCGCTTTGCCGTGCGCAGCGGCCTCGTCGAAGCCTAGGAGCCCGCGAAAGCGGGGGCACTCGATCAGGCTGACGGGCGCGCGCTAGGATGACGTTCTTGGTGGAATCCACGCAGAAATGCTTGGACTACCCCGCGATGTCGGGGTTGCTGGGCTCGATCGCCCTGACAGCTGAAACCCGGGGATGACGGCCCCTGCCGGGCCGTTACTTCTTGGCGGTCTTGCGGCGACCGCGGCGGCGCACCGGCCGCTCCGCGGGGGGTTCCCCGATCAACTCGGCCGTCCAAATCGAGGTAACGAACTTCTTCACCCCGTGACTGTCGAAATCGATCGTCGTGCGTTCGATGTTTGATTCTGTGACGGTGCCAACGCCGTACTGCTCGTGGCGAATCGTCTGACCTTCCGAAAGGACCTGCACATTGCCTCCTTCAGATGAAGACGCGATAACGGGAAAACTAAGGGCGAAAAACCCAGCGTTCGAGTCGCACTGCCGGAATTTCCCGAGCAGTGCCCTCTCGATGCGGATTTGTAGCCTGGCTCCGAAAGGGGGAAGATCACGCTTGCCCCCCTTGCGGTTTCGAATTCAGGTCTATTGGAAAACCTGACGCGTTCCGACCCTGTTTAGAGGGCCGTTACGCGCTCGGCCTGCAGGCCCTTCGGACCCTGCTTGACCTCGAACTCAACAGCTTGCCCTTCGTTCAGGCTCTTGTACCCATCGGCTTCGATCGCCGAGAAATGCACGAAAACGTCCTCGCCGGATTGGCGCTGGATAAATCCATAGCCCTTGGCGGCGTTGAACCACTTCACTGTACCTTGCTCTCTGGCCACTTCTGTTTCTCCTAATTCATTCATAAGGCGTCGGTTAGACGCCTCAAGGTGTCGTTGCCTCTCGACTGATATTGCGCCACAAAAAAAGGCCGGCGGGCGTTGCCCAGCGGCCTCGTTGAATGCGTCAAAAGCAGGACAAGAGCAACAATCTCCCCAGTACCATACCACAAATGCAGCAGAATGGCAACGGCGGTGACTGTGCGACGGTTTCCGCGCGACCCTAGGACGCTGGTGAGTCCAGGCCCCGGGGTTGACGCGTTGGCGAGAGGGAGAAGGCCTCCGCCAGCAATTCGTAGGAGCGGCGGCGGTCCTGATGGTCGTGGGTCATGGTTGTGATCATGATCTCCTCAACTTTGGCCTGTTCCGCGAGGCCCATGATCCTCTCTCGCACTCTGCCCGGCGAACCAATAATCGAGCGCGCGCGGTTCGCTTGGATAATTTCGCGTTCTTCGGGCGTGTACGGATACGCAGCGGCCTCGGCCTGGCTCGGGAAACGTCCCATACTTCCCTGCCGAAAGCGCAGCAGGGTGAGTTCGAGAGGTTTGGCGAGCTCCTCGGCGCGCTCGTCCGTTTCGGCGCACAGAACGGAGACCGCCAAGATCGATTCTGGCTGGGCGAGTTTGGGCGACGGGCGAAACTGGCTGGAGTAGAACCGCAGCGCGCCAACCGCCGGCCATGGGCTGATGTGATGAGCGAACGCAAATCGAAGGCCGAGGCGAGCCGCAAGCTCGGCGCTGAAGTCGCTTGAGCCGAGCAGCCAGATCTCCGGCATCGGCACGTCGTCCGGCATGGCCCTGATGCGCTGGAACGGATGGTTATCGGGGAAACCGCCATCGAGGAAGCCCAGCAGCTCGTCCAATTGAGCTGGAAAATCGTCGGCGCTGAGGGCCTCGCGCGAACGCCGCAGCGCCAGCGCGGTGAGCGAATCCGTGCCCGGAGCTCGGCCGAGCCCGAGATCGACGCGGCCGGGATGAAGCGCTTCGAGCACGCGGAACGATTCGGCCACTTTCAGAGGCGCATGGTTGGGCAGCATCACGCCGCCCGAGCCGACGCGGATGCGCCTGGTCACTGCGGCCACATGGCCGATCATCACCTCGGGCACGGAGCTGGCGATGAGAGGCGTGTTGTGATGCTCGGCAAGCCAGTACCGCGTGTAGCCCAGCGCGTCGGCAAGTTGCGCCAAGTCGAGCGTGTTGCGCAGCGCATCGGCGCTCGACGAACCGGATGGCACCGGCGAAACGTCCAGCACCGACAGGCGATACGACCTTTCAGTTGCCATGCATTTGCCATGGAGCCGAGGGGCCCACACACGAAAAAGCGCCCCGCGTGACGGAGCGACGGCGAGGCTGCTAGTTGTGTGACCTCCGATAAGCTCTGCAATATCGTAAGGCGAACGCCTGCGCAATTCCAGCCCTTTGCCTGTGCGTTGCGGCAGGCAGTACCGTCGTACCAGACCTGGGCCACACCTAAGTACTAGTCAAATGTAACTTTCCTTCTAGTGTGGCCGGACGCCGATCCTGTTACCTTGCCCCTTCGGGGAGCTTTCCTATAAGGGGTCGCGTTCGTAATGACTGAGGGACTCAATTCTTCCGCTGCAAGCGATCAGCCGCACGATAATATTCCGGAGGCTCTGGCTCAGGGAGGCGCGGGCGGCACGCAGGATGCCGGCGCTTCGCAAAATTCAGCGCCGACGGCCGGGCCGCAGGGTTCCTCTAAGGATCAACCCGATCACCCGGAGCGCCGCAGCCGCAGGCGTGTCCTCATCTCGGCCCCCGTACGCGTGCGCAGCGCGAACGGCACACCAGATGGCCCCGACGAGATATCCACAACCCTGGATGTCTCCAGAAGCGGATTTCTCTTCGTGAGTTCGCTCTCTTCCTTCTCGCTTGGCATGGAAGTGGCTGTAACCATTCCCTACAGCAAGTTGCCCATGGCAATTCAGGCCGAGCAGCCGGGTCGTGTGGCACGAATCAGCGAAATGCCCGACGGCCGCCGCGCCGTGGCCGTCGCGCTGCGCGAAAGCTCAGAACCCCAAGTGGTGGACGCTGGCAGCGACCGGCCCGGACAGGAAGCGTCGCCCAAGGCAACATCCATACCGCAGCACCCGAGCAAGCCTGTCGTCCTGATCGTCGATGCCGACTCTGCCGTCCGCGACTCCCTGAAACTGCATCTGACCGGCGAAGGCTACGAGGTAATCGTCGTCGCCAGCGCCGCCGAGGCGCACGTCGTGCTCTCTTTATTCACGCCTGCTCTCGTTGTCGCCGAAATCGAAGGCGATGACCTGCCCGGTTACGACCTCTGCGCGCGCATCAAGACGACTCCGCGTTTGCAGGCCATCCCGGTCTTGCTCCTAACGGGGTCCGCCTACCCGAGCGATTACGCCAACGGGCATTCCCTCGGTGCGACTGTCTGCATGGCGAAGCCATTCCGCATGGAGCGCTTTGCGCACGTCGTGCGCTTGCTCGCCCCCACGACCCAGGCCAAACAGCAGCCCGCTCCGCCGCCGGCCGACCCAAAGCCTAAGCACGTCGCCGGCAAGGCCGCAAAGCTCCGCGCTGCGGGAAAGCACCCAGGGCGCAACGGAAATCGCCCGCGCCGCTGAGGGTCTCCGCTCGCACAAGCTAGGGCCCAGGGGATATCTCCGCCGATCCACCACTGTCCTGTGGGACAGTGTTTACCGTGTGAGCGCAAGGAACGCGCCCAGGTTATCGCTTGACGATTCATTCCCGCTAAAATCGAGACATGCAATGCCCGAAGTGCGCTAGCCAAGCGAGCGATGACGCGCAGTTTTGCCCCCGATGCCACGCGACGCTGCGTTTCAAATGCCCGTCCTGCGGCCATGAACAGCCGCACGGCGGCGACTGCGATAAGTGCGGCGTCAATTTCCTGAAATACCTCTCGGCGGTGGTCGCGTCCAAACAGATCGAGGCGGAGAAGACGCACGACCGCAATCAGAATCGAACCGGCCTGCTTAAGGCGTTTCTCTGGCTGCCGTTGGATGGAGGCATTTCGCTCATGCGCAATCTGTTCGGTGTGTCGCGCAACCGGGGTTCGCGATGAGCGTCACGCGCGCGGCTCCGATGCAGGCGGAAACCGTGGTCTGCCCTCAGTGCGGGCACGAAAACTCCAGCGCCGCGGAATTCTGCACGTCCTGCCATGCCATCCTGATCCACCGCTGTCCAAAATGCTGGCACGAGCAGCGGCAGGGTGGAGTCTGCGAGAAGTGTGGAACCAATTTCGCGCTTTACTTGGAACTGGACCTCGAACGATCGCTGACGGAGCAGAACCGCGTCGACTGGGACAAGTTCCTTTCCCGCGCTGATGCCTTCGCGCAGATCTTGTTGCTGCCGTTTACTAGCATTGGCGGCATTCTGCGCCTCCTGATCTCCCGCCTCGTTTCTCTTCGCCTCTCAGATCGATAGAGCGAACCCCCGAAAAACATTTAGTCGAGGCTTCCGCGTAAGCATGGCACTTGCCCCCAGCGGCTTCGGTTGGGTGTATAGTAGCCGCACCCTTGGTACCCCGTGCTGAAAATCTGTATAGGAGGTGCCTCCATGCCGTTCTATCTTCACCAAGTCAGCTACAGCCCCGAAGCGCTCGCGCGACTGATCGCCAATCCGCAGGACCGTTTTGACGTGGTCCGCACGCCAATCGAAAAGCTCGGCGGCAAGGTCCGCGAAGGATACTTCGCGTTTGGGCCGTACGACGCCGTGCTGATCACGGAAATGCCGGACAATGTTTCCGCCGCAGCCATCTCTCTGGCGTTCGCCGCGGGCGGCGCTCTGCGCAACTGCCAAACCACTACTCTGTTGACCACGGCGGAAGCGCTCGAAGCCATGCGCAAAGCCGGAACGTGCGGTTATAAATCGCCGCTGGCGAGTTCGGCCACCGCGCGCTGACCGGAAACTTTTCCGATCCTCAAGGCCGCCCGCTCGTCGAATTGAGCGGCGACGCCGGAGGAGTGCGCGCTTCCGACAAACGTCGGCCGGCCCGGAAGCTCTGCCGCTCGGGCGTTGGATGGATGAAAATAGCGCGACGGCTTACTGTTTGGGGGGCGGCCAGACCTCGAGGAGCTGTTCCTTGCGGAAGATCAAGGCGTTGATGTCGTAAGGGGCGAGCTCGAGGTTATGGCCGTGCGTAATCGCATCGGTGGGACAAGCCTCGACGCAATATCCGCAAAAGATGCAGCGGGAGTAGTCGATGTTGTAGACCTTCGCGTAACGTTCGCCAGCGGAAATGCGCTGAGATTCCGTATTTTCCGCAGCCTCAATGTAGATACAGTTCGCAGGGCAGGCTGCGGCACACAGAAAGCAGCCGACGCACTTTTCCAATCCGTTTTCATCGCGCTGCAGCACGTGGATACCCCGATAGCGGGGCTGGACGCTGGGAGGGACCGTGGGAAAGTCCTCCGTAGTCGTTTTGCGAAACATGGTGCGCAAGGTGACACTGAAGCCCTTGTAGAGCGTGACAAACGTCTCGCCGACTTCGCTGATGATGGATGGCATGAGCACTCACTTTAACAAATTTTTTGATCCCACGGTCCGAGATTTTCGCATCGCTATTACTCTCCGGGCGGGGCGACGGGCGCGGCCTCCTCGATCTTGCCCTTGCCCGTGATGGCCGCAATGATTTGCCGGCCATGAAAGCGGCCGTTCTCGATGAAAATTTCGGAGGTGTTCTTTCCTCCGACGACGACAC
>DATLWP010000243.1:0-4979 GCA_035576265.1 Candidatus Polarisedimenticolia bacterium | reverse complement strand
AAGCCGCCGCTACAAATCGGCCAGATGCTCGACTTGGCCATCGAAACCGCCGACGCCCTGGACGCGGCCCACCAGAAGGGCATCATCCACCGCGACATCAAGCCGGCGAATATTTTTATCACCGCGCGCGGCCAGGCCAAGATCCTCGATTTCGGCCTGGCGAAGCTGACGAGTGGCACGGGCGTCTCGCCCGTGGTCGTTCATGGGCAAGATGCCCATGCCACAGAATTGCCCACGGCCACTACCGGCCGCGATAGCCTGACCATCCCCGGTGTGGCGATCGGGACAATTGCTTACATGTCACCCGAGCAGGCCCGGGGCGAAGCGCTCGACGCGCGCACGGATTTGTTCAGCTTCGGCGCCGTGCTCTATGAAATGGCCACCGGCCGTCAGGCGTTCAGCGGCGACAGCACGGCGGTAATCTTTGCGCAGATTCTGACGGAGGAACCTCCCCCGGCGCGGACCCTGAATCCCGAACTGCCGGCAAAGCTGGAGGAGATCATCAGGAAATGCCTGGAAAAAGACCTCGAGCTCCGCTACCAGCACGCGTCTGAAATCCGCGCCGACTTGAAGCGCCTGAAACGCGATACGGAATCGGAAAGGGCCGCGGTTGCGTCGCTGGCGAATCAGCAGCCGAAGAAGGCGGGACTCACAAGGGGGGGCACCGGCAAGCGCTGGGCGGGTGCGGCACTGGGGCTTGCAATTGTCGGGGCGGCTCTGTATCTCTTGTTCCGGCCCGGGCCGAAAGCAATTGTTCCGTCCATGAATGTCGTCCCATTGACCAGTTCCCCTGGCCGGGAAAATGACCCCTCGTTTTCACCGGACGGCAATCAGATCGCCTTTGATTGGGACGGACAGAAGGAAGACAATACGGACATCTATGTGAAGATGATCGGGACGGAAGGCGTCCACCGGCTCACGACGGACCCGGCGATTGACGACGCTCCCGCCTGGTCGCCCGACGGCCGGTACATCGCTTTCCATCGTCACACATCGAGCGAGGACGGAATCTATCTTATTCCCGCCCTTGGCGGCCCCGAACGCAAGCTCGACTCGCCGCGTCTGGAAGGCCACTGGAACCATGAGCGGGTCGACTGGTCGCCCGATGGAAAGTTTCTGGCCTTCAGCGAGTCCATCCCGGACGGAAAAGTTTTGAGAATTTCTGTCCTTTCGCTCGACACTCTAGAAAAGCGAGTGGTGACAACTCCGCCTCCTTCATCGGTCAACGGAGATTGGTGCCCTCATTACTCTCCCGACGGGCAAACGATTGCCTTTTTACGCTCCACCAATAGCGCAAACTCGGACCTGTGCCTTGTCCCTTCTGCGGGCGGTGAGGTAAGGCGGCTGACATACAACGCCTGGATCAATTGGCTCACATGGACTCCCGACGGCACACATCTCATCTATTCGGCATATGGAGGAGGTACCAGCCGGCTTTGGAAGATTCCGGTGGCGGGAGGCGAGGCGGAGCGGCTTTCCGTGGGCACGTGGGATGCCTCCGAGCCTGTGCTGTCTCAAGATGGGCACCGTCTCGCCTACGTGCAGACAACTTTCGACACAAACATCTGGCGGTTTGCAGTTCCGGGGTCGCCGGGCCGTGCCAGGCCTCCCACCAGGTTGATTGCCTCAACGCAGTACGACGGGAGCCCACAATACTCGCCGGACGGGAAGAGGATTGTCTTTTCATCAGGCCGCTCCGGAAGTGTGGAGGTCTGGGTTTCGGAGAGCGACGGGTCCAATGCCATCCAGTTGACCCATTTCGGCGGCCCGGAGGCTGGCACGCCGCGCTGGTCTCCCGGTGGAAGGCAGATTGCGTTCGACTGCTACGCCAGTGGAAACGGTGACATCTATGTGATCAGCCCGGAAGGCGGGGAGCCACGCCGCCTGACTACTGAAAGTTCGAACGAATATGTCCCGAGCTGGTCCCGCGATGGGCGATGGATCTACTTTGCTTCCGACCAGACAGGAGCCTGGCAGGTGTGGAAGATGCCGGCCAAAGGCGGCAAGGCTATTCAGGTGACAAAGGGAGGCGGCTTTGCTGCTTTTGAGTCTTATGATGGCAAGACCCTTTACTACACAAAGGGTCAGTTTGGGTCCGGTCTCTGGAAGGTACCCGTGGCAGGCGGCGAGGAAACGCCTGTCCTTGAAAAGCTGGGAGCCTGGGGATATTGGGGTCTCACTCGGGAGGGCATCTACTTCTACGACGCCGGGACAAAAGCCATCGAATTCTATAGCTTCGCCACCCGCAAAGTCGCCAGGGTCGTCACGCCCGAGAGAGGTCCAGCCTTAGCGTTCCCTGGGTTAGGCGTATCCCCGGATGGCCGCTGGATTCTCTACACTCAGGTTGACAACAGCTCGAGTAACATCATGGTGGTGGAAAATTTTCATTGATAGGCTTGCTCTGCTGGATTCCCAGGAAACGGTGCAGCGCGACTGGGACCTGGCCCGTTCCTGGCTTTTCGGTGAACTCAGCGGAAACAAACCAGATGGATGAGTGCTGGCGGGAGATCGAGCGGATTTACCACGCGGCGCGGGGCCTGGACAAGGCCGCACGGGCGGAGCTTCTCGCCAAAGCCTGCGCGAGTGATGACGATCTGCGCCGCGAGGTGTAATCGCTGCTGGTGCAGGCGGACCAACACGAAAGCTTTCTGCAATCCTCAGCCATAGAAACGGCGGCAGCGTCTCTGCTGGGCGATGGGGGCATGCGTATCCTCACTTGGGTCCTACTAAACTGGTAAAGAAGGTTCCCCCTACTTATCATTAATTGCCCGCGTCATGCGGGACGGTTACGGTGGTGGACATCGAAGAACTGTTCCCCGAAGTGTCCGAGCAGGTTACGGTAATGATATAGATTCGACCATTGCCGATGACGTTCCGGCTGGCCAGCAGGTTCAGGGTGAGAGGTCCCGTAATCTGCCACTGGTCACTGCCCGGTTCGTTGATTGACACGCCGCTGATCCGGCAAACCGGGTTCGGAGTTCCGGCATCGGTGGCGGTAACTGCGAGCGAGATCGGCACCATTTTGTTGTTTGGCGGCCAGATTATGGTCTGGCTCGGCACCACGCTCTGGATGTTCGGAGGAGTCGTGTCCAGCTTGACGACAAACGCATCAAGGTCACCCGCGCTGGTTTGGCCGGGCAGGGCGCCCTGGGTCTCTCCGCTGAGATAGAGTCCGTTTCCGTCCACCGCAACGCCCCAGACCTTGTCGTTTAACGGAGTGGCCACTGCCGCCGTCCAGAGTACGTTACCCCAGCTGTCATACTTCCGCACGATTCCGTCGGTAACGCCTCCGGCGAAGGGCAGGACGGGCAGGGGGCCTCCCGTCCCCGTTACATAAACAGCGGAACCGTAAGCCGCGATCCCCCACGCACTGTCGTTGGCGGGGGACCCGAACTGGCGTGTCCAGAGGTGGGTTCCGTCGTGCGCGTATTTGCGTACGTAAATGTCCGACCCTCCTGCGCTGGCCTGCGGGAGAAGCGGATCGTCCATGACTCCCGAAGTAGTCCCGGCGATGTAGACACCGGAGCTGTCGAGGGCGATTCTGCGCGCCTCGTCGCCAAAAGCGGTCCCGAAGACCCTTGTCCAGAGTTCGTTGCCGTCGCTGTCGTACTTGCGGACGAAACCGTCGATGAGACCCTGATAGGGCTGGCCGGACAAGCCCCCGCCGACGGTTCCGGTCACGTAGATGCCTTCCATCCCCGCCGCGACGCCTAACGCGTTGTCGGGTCCCGCCGTACCGAACTGGCGCGTCCAGATGGGCGTGCCGGTGTAGCTGTACTTGCGCACGAACGCATCGAAGTCACCCGAAGATGTCTGGCCCGGCAGCGTGCCCCGTGTAAAGCCCGAGAGGTAGATACCCGACGCATCGAGCGCGATGCTGGTAAACCGCTCGTCCGTAGGCGACCCGAATTGGTCGGTCCACATCAGGGTGCCATTCGGATCGTACTTCTGGACGAAAGCGTCGTTCAAGCCGAACGCCGTTTCGCCCGGGAGCGCATCGTTCACCAAACCGCACAGATACACACCGGTGGCATCGGCGGCGACGCCCGTACCAATATCCGACGCAGCCGTTCCGATGGTGCGCGTCCAAAGCAGCGTACCGGACGAGTCGTATCTTCGGAGAAAGACATCGGTCGCGCCGAATGGCCCGAGCGCGTGCTGGCCGGGAAGTTCGCCGTTGGTCGACCCGGTCACGTAGACGGCGCCGGCCCCGTCGGTGGCGATGGCAATGGCCGACTCCGCGGCCGGGCCGGTAAATCCGAACTGCCGCGTCCAGAGATCAGTTCCGTCCGTGGTGTATTTCTTCACGTACGCATCCGTCGCGAGTGCCGACGTCTGCCCAGGGAGTACCCCGTTGGTCTGCCCGGCGACGTACAAGCCGGAACTGTAGCCGGTAATCGCCACGGCCTGGTCGCCTAGCAGGGAACCGAACTGTCTGGTCCAGAGCTCGGTTCCGTCCGGAGCGTACTTCCGCACATAGGCATCGTTCGATCCCGCCGAAGTCTGTCCAGGCCAGGCCAGGTTGACAAAGCCGCCGACGTAGACCCCGGTCGCGTCGGCCCAGGACTTGAAAACTCCGTCGCTCTGAGCTGTGCCGAACTGCTGTGTCCAGATTTCGGAGCCGTCGAGTGTGAACTTGCGTACATAGGAATCGAAATCGCCCGCGGACGTGAAGCCCGGGAGTGCGCCGGCGCCGAATCCTGCCGCGTAGATGGCGGAGTCGTCCCCACTGAGCCCCTCGACGAGGTCGTTTCCGGCCATGCCGAAAGTGCGGCTCCAAAGATGATCGCCGTTGAGGCTGTATTTCCGCACGAAGCTGTCCGAGAGGCCGGAGTTGGTTTGCGGAATTACCGGGTCGTCGATCACGCCCTGGGTGCTCCCACCAACGTAGACACCGGAGCTATCGAGATAAATGGTATTCGGACTCTCGGAGGCCGACGAACCGAACTGTCGCGTCCAGGTTTGGTTTCCGCTCAGAT
>DATLWP010000242.1:0-2094 GCA_035576265.1 Candidatus Polarisedimenticolia bacterium | reverse complement strand
ACCCTTTTCAGTTGGCACGCGTGTAGCGCGCATGATTCGAACAGGGCGCTCATGGCGCCACACGTGGAACCGGCGCAAGGGTTCTTTTCGCAAGGCAAGTTCAGCCCTGCCGGGACAACGCCAGTGGGGGCCAATCCCCTGCGCCAATGTTCGCGTCCCCGAGATGATCTGAGTTGTCATCTCTGACCAAGCCCTCTCCCGTACCGGGCCGACACGCACCCACAATCAGGCTGACATGGCGCGGAAGCGACCGCAAGTGCTTGTTCGCGGCAAACTCCGGACGCATCCTCGCGGGCGCTATTGGGCGCTACAGACAGGCAGAGGGAAGACCAGAGTCAACTCCCCCACCGTGCGATCGGAACCCGAGACGGCGAGCGGCGAAGTTTCAATACGCGCAGGCTCGGCGCAACTGGACTGTCCGGGGCGCGAGGCCGCGCGCCTCGGGGTCAAATCCTCCCAGGCAGAGACGGTATAGTTTGCGGATTCGAGCAGGGTGAATTCGTAGAGCGAATCGCCGATCTTCCGTGCCGCGGGATTTTCACCCTTGTCGGCCCTGGCCATGACCGTGACACTTCCGGGCGGTTTGCCGGCTTGCCATTTCAGGCGCACGCGGACCCGGCGAACCGGATGTCCTTGCCGGAGCTTGATGAATACGTTGTGCAGTTGCTGGCCATCCTTGAGCGTGATCCGCCGGGCATGGGATATATCTGCGACACCGGGATAGAACGCGCGCGGAAAGGGCGAGTTTGGGTCCAAGCGATCGATGCGGTTGAAGACGAGGATGTATCGGCCGGGCCCGATATGCTCGAAATCGAACTTGCCGTTGGCGCCCTGAAAGCTCCATAGTCCCGGGCGCGCGTCCGAGTAAGCGCCCGCGCGGTAGAGCTCGACCGAAGCGAGCGCAAGCGGCTTGCCGCTAGGGTCGTGCACGCTTCCGCTAATGCGACCGGTCGGCAGTGCGTCCACGTCGTATTCGTAACAAGCGCCGTCGGGAATCTTGAAGGGCGGGAGGCCGCCGCCTAGTGTCTTCTGGGACAGTTGCATGCGCACAGGAAGATTGGCCGTGAAACGGTATTCGCCCGCGTGAACGTCGTAGAACGAATAAACGCCGTGATCGTCTGTGCTGGTCTCGAAACGATCGTCGCGCGAGCGGAGCTTGAGCGAGATACCGGGAAGCGGGTCATCCGGGTCGTCCGGCAACGCAAGAAAAGGGGGGTCGGCGCGGCGCAGAACTCCGAAGACCGAAGCTACATGCAGGCCTTTTCGCATGGCCCGGAGCTGCGGAAGGAGCGCCCGGGCTTCGTTCGCGGGCCTCGTTCCGCTGCAGATGGTGGCGAAGAGGCGGCCGTCCGCCCCCTGATGCGTGAAGACGACGTACTGTTCGCCCGTCTTGAAGCGATAGCCGCAGTCGCCATCGTCACCGCCGGAGAAAATGTCGATCTCCGGCGCGTCCGCTCCCGCGAATCTGTCGTCGACGCGGAAGCGGTAGCGCGTGATAGGAGTGGCGCCCTGGGCCTGGGCTTCGGAGTCTGTAGCGGAGGGAACGACTTCGTTGGACGTCACGGTACCCAGGAAGACCACGTCGCCCGCTTGTAGGCCAGGACACTTTCCAGGCGGCACTTGCGAGCAGGTGCAGGCACGAGCAAATGCGGGAGTTATGAGCAAAAGGAGGAGTGCAGTTGCAGTCGGGCGCGAAATCATCGCCAATATCCTACATGCTTTTTGGCGCGATGCGAAACCCGGTGAAACGCTGCTACACTCAGTTCGCGACCCGGTTTTGCAGCCGATAATCGGTGTCCGACGGGGGCGAATTATCCAGGGGATGCGGGTAAGTGTGACTGGAGGGACGGGATTCATCGGCGGGGCGCTGGTGCGCCGGCTGCTTGCCGACGGCGCACAAGTGCGAGTGCTCGCGAGGCCTTCGCAGCGCGCGGATGAACTCGAGGCGATGGGCGCGGAGGTCGTGCGCGGCAACCTGGAAGATCGGGAAGCGATCGAACGGGCAGTCGAGGGCGCTGAAGTCGTTTATCACACGGCCGCGAAGGTCGAAGGTTCGGGCGACAGAAATGAATACATCGAGACAAACTTGTCCGG
>DATLWP010000241.1:0-10124 GCA_035576265.1 Candidatus Polarisedimenticolia bacterium | reverse complement strand
GTTGTAGCCCGCTACACGCAGGGGCAGAACATCGACGAACCGCTGGCGATGTCCCGATCAGCAGTCACGAGCTATTACGAAGCCGACGGGCTTGGCTCCGTGACCTCGTTGACGAACGGTGCCGGAGCGCTGGTCCAGACCTACACCTTCGACTCGTTCGGGAAACAAATTGCATCGAACGGCTCGCTCACGAACCCATTCCAGTACACCGCCCGTGAATTCGACACCGAAACCGGCCTATATTACTACCGCGCCAGATACTACGATCCGACGCACTTGGTCGGGAAGCCTTGCCATAAACGACGGGCGGAAGAGCGGGCACTGGCAAGGTAACTCTCGCGGCAACTACCTTTATTAGATAAGCTGCCGGCGTGACGGTACGCGGTGACAATTGGCAAGGAGCGGGCGTGCGGCCCGCCCAGGAACGAGATCATCGTGCCAACCCCCGTCAACCCCGGGTCCAACGATGCCGCCAGGGACGGCCGGCGGTACCCGCGTATCGCGACGCCGAAGGGTGTATGGGTGGCGTGGCAGGACGGCAACCAACAGAGCCAGCAAAACGTGTCGCGCGTGCGCGACCTGAATGTCGGGGGCCTTTTCGTTGCCACGCCGAATCCAGCGGCTTTGGGGACGGCGATCACGGTATTGCTTGCCGTTCCCGAAGGGGAAATCAGGTGCCGCGCCGTAGTGCGGAACGTGGTGCCGAACGAGGGGATGGGCGTGCAGTTTACGGAGATGAGAGAGCAGGATGCGGCGCGCCTGCAAAATCTCGTCACACGGCTGCTGAGTTCCGGAGCACCCATCTAGTGGCTTCTTCGTTTTACCTGTGTGCAGTGCTTCCCCACGAGACAAGATTCATCTCAATCGGATAGACAACGAGTGCGTCTAGCGCACGCGAGGAGTGTTGAACGCCGGCGCGAGAGCAAGCGCGGATTGCCGGTGCTGCATGGCTTCTGATATACAGGCGGGGCGGAAAGTTCGGGGGAGGAAGCGATGCGCAGACGGCTTCTCATCGGTGCCGCGATAACGGCGTGCTTGTGCGGATTGTTTCTCGCTCGGTCGAGCAAGGCGCAGGCGGTCTCGGCAACTCAAGCGCCAAGCGATTACGATCCGAATTTCAATTACGACTGTGACCGCGCGTGCTTGAACGCGTTCGTCGATCAGTATCTCGCGGCGCTGGTGGCCCACGATCCTTCGCGCCTGCCGCTGGCGCGAGATGTGAAGTTCACCGAGAACGGCCAGACGCTGCAGCTCGGAGACGGGCTCTGGGGGACCGCGAACGCCCTAGGCGACTACAAAGTTTATGCCGATGATCCGCAGGCAGGGCAGGTGGTGTTCATGGGCGTGTTGCAGGAGAACGGCTCGCCCATCATTTTGTGCCTGCGGTTGAAGGTGGAGTTGAAGCGCATCACGGAGATCGAGACCGTGGTCACGCGGAAGGAAGCAAGCGGGCTGGCTCGGCCGGAGGCGCTGGTCGAGAAGCCCATCTTTTCCGCAACGGTTCCTCCCGCCGAGCGGCGTTCCCGCGAGAACATGATCGCCATCGCCAACAGTTACTTCAGCGCCATCGAGAAGGGCCACGCGTCGTACGTGCCGTTCGACAAGGACTGCAACCGCGTGGAGGACGGCACGCAGACCACGAATAATCCGGCCCTTGGCCGAGGAGACCCGAACAGCACGTTCCGGCTGGGCTGCGAGGCGCAGATCAAGCTGCGGGCGTTCCAGCCGGACACGCGGATCCGCGACCGGCGTTTTGCGGTGGTGGACGAAGAGCGCGGGCTGGTGTTTGTCTTCGGATTTTTCGACCACGACGCGAGGCTGCGGTCGTTTACGCTAGCGGACGGTCGCGTGGAGAAGCAGACGCGCACCGCTCCGTGGACGTGGGAGATCGCGGAATTGTTCAAGATTCAGGACGGGAAGATCATGCGGGTCGAGGCACTGGTGAACGCCGCGCCGTACGGCATGAAGGCAGGGTGGTAGCCGACTGCGGCAAGATGGGCGCGGAGCGCCGCTAGATGTGGGTGAGCGTGCCGATGATTTTGGTGCGGCGCAGCGCCCAGGCGAAGACGGCGAACGATAGCGGGATCAGGATGGCCGCGAAGAGGAGCAAGGCGACGAGGGGTCGCCAGAGTTCGGTCCAGCCGGCACCGGCGAGCAGCGCGGCGCGCATTCCTTCGAGCGAATAGGTCACGGGAATGAGCCGCGCGACAATCCGTAGGGGAGCAGGCAGTACTGCCACCGGGTACATCATTCCTCCCACCAGGCCCGATATCCCCAGCACGATCCATTTTGCCGGATTGCCTCGCTTGAAAAGAACCTGATAGCTCGCCGAAAGAATCCCCAGCCCCGCAAACGCGAGGATCGAAGCCAGAAGGATCAGCACGGCGCCGGGCCAGTTGGCCGTCCGCGGCGCGAAGCCGAAAAACAGGGCGCCCCAGGCAAAATAGACGCACGTGCGAAGCGCCAGCGCCACGAATGGATAGACGGCCGAGCCGGCGAGAATTACCGTAAGTGGAGTCTGGGTGACGAGCAGCGCTTCGAGCGTGCGGTTTTGCCGGGCCTCCTCGATGCTGGTGTCGAACGCGCCGAGCGCGACGCTGAGGTAATCGAAGAACGCGAAGCCCACGAGCGCGAAGGCGAAATAGTTGCTGCCGGCGGGCAGCGCGCGCTCAACCTCCGGGCTTTCGACGAAGCGCGAGAGGTAGAAGAAGGTGGCGACGCCGAAGAGCGCTTCCAGAGTCTCGAGCAGGAGCGCGCCGCGATAGCCTCGGGCAATGGCGAAATCGCGCCAAAAGAACGCCGTGATTTTCCGGAGGATGCGCGCGACGTTCATCGCACCGCCTCCGCCGCGCGAGCGGGCCGCACGAGGCGCGCGATAGCGCCTTCGAGCGTCGTGGCGCCGGTCGAAGCGCGCAGGCGGGACGGAGAATCGCACGCGATCAGTTTCCCGCGATCGAGCAGGATGATGCGGTCGGCGATCTCTTCGACTTCACCGAGCACGTGCGAGGCAAATAGCAGAGTGGTGCCGCGGCGGCGGACGAGTTCGTCCTTGAGCAGGCGCCGGAAATCCGCGGCGGCGAGCGGATCGAGGCTGCGCGTCGGCTCGTCGAGCAGCAGGACGGCCGGGCCGTGCAGCAGAGCGCGAGCCAGACCAAGACGGTGCGTCATCCCGGTGGAATAGGTGCGCACCTGGCGGTCGAGATCGTCCGAAATACCCATCCATGCGGTGACCGACGCGATCCGATCGCGGGCGTCCGGGCCCGTCAGATTGTTCATCGCGGCGAAAAAGGCGAGATTCTCGCGGCCGCTGAGGCGGCTATAGAAGCCTTCGTCTCCGCCGGTATGGTAGCCGAGCTGATGGCGAGCGCGCGAGGATTCACGTTCGGCGTCGAAACCGCCGAGGATGGCGCGGCCGCGGGTCGGGACGATCAGCGTGGCGAGAATGCGCAGAAGCGTTGATTTTCCCGCCCCGTTGTGGCCGAGGATCGCCACGGCTTCTCCTCGCCCAACCTCGAAGGAGACGCCGGCCAGAGCGCATTCAGTGGCACGCGCGAAGGGATGAAGCAGGGCCTTCCAACCGGAAAGCGCCGGCGGAAAATACTTTTCGAGGTTTTCAGCAACGATCGCGGCGGCAGGCATCCCAGATGGTTATAACCGAATTTATCGTGGCGAATCCAGTTTCGCGACGAGTTGCGATGGCGGCTCGAGAACAAGAACGGCACAGGGATCGACGGCGAGTCGCACTTCGTTGGCGGCCAGACGAGGGCCGAGGACGTTGCCGGACGCCGCGCGTGGCTCGTGCATTGGATTGCCACGCAGAGCACCAGTCACAGAATGGTTCTACTGACCCGGATTTCGATTCGAGGCATCGATCATTATGGCGGATGCCCGCGGCACGATGGTCGTTGCCTGCGATGCTACGATCAACCACTGGTCGCCGCGCTTCTCTTCGACGCGCGTGTAAATTCCCCTGCGCGGCGGCAAGGGCGAGCCGTCGGGACTGAGCTCGCCGCGCGTATCGAAGTACACGTGCACGACCGCGATGGTTGGAGTGAGGAACTTGACGTCGGTCTCTTCGGTCTTCCAGACACTTTCTTTGACCTTGCCGGAATGCAGCGCTTCGAGGCTTTTCGCAAAGGCCTCGCGACCCTTGAACCATTCGCCGGCGAGGTTGACGACATCAGCGTCTGGAGCCACCAGGCGGACCATTGCGGGAACATCGTGGTGATTCCACGCCGTTTCCCACTGCGTTTCGATATCGCGGATGGCTCTTTCGTCGGCCGGGCTCCCGCCCTGGGCGCTGACCAACGCGGGAAACACCAGTGCGGCAAGCACTAGGAGCACGAATCTTGATCGCATAAAGCGCCTCCGAGAACGCGTGGCGCGATGAGAGAAAACGCCGTCAGGATGTTACGACCGCGTACACCTCGTCGCGCTGGGCGGTGAGTGTGGTGTTCGTGAAATGCGGCACCTCCGCGGCCAGGGTGGCTCCGTACTTGGCGTTGTTCGCATCGAAGGCGGCAGCGTCGGCGATCCAGATCGTGAGCGTGGCCACGTAGGGAGGCGCGGAACCGTCGGCCGCCGCAAGCCCCTTGCGCAATTCGAACTTCTTAATGGATTTGCCGTACATGCGCATGATGTCGGTCATGTGGTGGGTCTTGTAGTACTCGAAATCGAACTTCACGTCGGGACCGTTCTTGTAGAGGATGGTCATGCACTGCACCGGCTTGGCGACCGCCTCCGCAACGTCCGACGACAGTCCCGCTCCGAATGCTGCCACCACCGCTCCCATGGCTGCGGCCTTTCCGGCGCCAATCATCACCGAGCGGCGGCCGCGCTGCTTGGAAGACAGTTCACTTTCTTCTCTTTTATTGCTGTGGCGCTTGATCATGTTGGGAACCTCCCTTTGGGGATGATGTGCCCTGGATGCCATATCACTGGCACAACGTGCGGCGATTATAGGAGACCACGGGGCGGTGTCAAGCAGCGAGTCGGCGAACGGGGCCGGAGTGGGGGGCAGGAACTTTTCGCCTGGCCCAGCAGATGCGATTCCAGCCGCGTCCGCCCAGCTTGTGCCGCCCAGACCAATTGCTCTTTGGTGCGTTGTCTGAATCGAACACAAAGAGGGCTTTTTTGATTGGGGCGGGGGACCACATGCTAACCTGAAAATCCCCGGCTTGAAATTCTGCACTGAGATTCGAGCAATTCTTTTGAAAGCAGGTATCGAAACATGTCCGGGCATGGAGACAACCGTCGAACTCTCGGACTCTTCTGAGTCTACGGCAGAAGCCCATGACGAAGCATCTCGATTCCCGAAAAGCGCTCCGATTCGCGCCGGATTCGCCGCCGCTGAGGGCGGCCATCCATGCGCTGCTCTTCGCAATGCTGACGTGCGCTGCGGCATTCCCCCTGCGCGCGCAGATATCGCCCGGTCCGCTGTCGAAGGCGCACCAATCTCTAAGTGGCCCGACACACTGCACGAATTGCCACGAGGTCGGCGCGGGTTCCGCGGTGCTGAAATGCCAGGAGTGCCACAAGGAAATCGCCCAAGAAATTCAACAGAACCGCGGCCTTCACTCGAGATACGCGGAAAAGGAAAAGTGCGCGAAATGCCACTCCGAGCACAACGGGGAGGATTTTCCGCTCATTCACTGGGAGCCTTCGTTGAATGGCTTCGATCACACGCAGACCGGCTACCGGCTCGAGGGAAAACATGCGGGGATCGAATGCAGCAAGTGCCACACGGCGTCGCATATCCGCGAGCCGGTACGTTCTCTGATCAAGATGAAGGATCTGAGCAGAAGTTTTCTGGGCTTATCGCAGGACTGCGCGACGTGTCACGAGGACGTTCATCACGGCCAGCTCGGACAGGACTGCCTGCGCTGCCACACCTTTGTGGACTGGAAATCGGCGACGAAGATCGACCATTCCAAGACAAAGTTTCCGCTGGCCGGTCTCCACGCCAAGGTTCCCTGCGCCAAGTGCCATACACCCGCGGCACCGGGCGGGACACCGCGCTTCACGGGCATCCCATTCGCGAAGTGCACCGATTGTCACGCGGATCCGCATCATGATGCTTTCGCGAAATCCTGCGAAACATGCCACACCACGAGCGGGTGGAAGCAAATCCCCGCGAGCGAAAGATTCGACCATTCAAAAACCAAATATCCGCTGCTCGGGAAGCATGCGCAGGTGGATTGCCTGAAATGCCACAGCGGAGGGAATTTCAAGAAGCCGCTTGCATTCGAGGAATGCGCGGACTGCCACACGTCCGATCCACACGGCGGCCAATTTGCCGGGCGGAAGGACGAAGGCGAATGCTCAGCCTGCCACACCGTGGACGGATGGAAGCCATCCCTCTTCGACGTCAAGGCGCATGCGTCCTCAGCCTATCCGTTGGAAGGCCGGCATGCCTCCGTGCCGTGCGAGAAATGCCACGTGCCGGCCGGAACGGCGACCCGATACAAGATCGCCTTCGCCAAGTGCGTCGACTGCCACAAGGACGTGCACGCAGGACAGTTCGCTGCGGCACCGTACAAAATCCAATGCGAGGGCTGCCACACCGTCAGTGGCTTTCAGCCGTCTACGTTCACGATCGCACAGCATCAAAAGACCCGATTTCCGCTGCAGGGCGCGCATCTTGCGATCATTTGTTCCGATTGTCACACGACGAAACTCGCGGGGCATCCGACCGACGTGGTTCCCTTCCGGTTCGACGACCGATCGTGCACGGCGTGCCATCAGGACCCCCACAAGGGCAAGTTCCGGGACCGCATGGCGCAGAAACGGCGCGACGGAAGCGTGATGGGATGCGAGGCTTGCCATTCCCTGAAGTCGTGGACGGATATCCGGGACTTCGATCATTCGAAGACGTCCTTCCCCTTGCAAGGCGCCCACACCAAGGTGCCATGTGACGGATGCCACAAGCCGAGCGGATCGGAGGGCAAGATCACAGAGGCTTCGTTCCATTCCACGCCGACCGCTTGCTCCGAATGCCACGAGGATGTTCACGCCGGCCAATTCACGAAGCCCGGCCGGCCCGTGAACTGCGAGCGATGCCACAATGCGGAGAAGTGGAAGCCTTCGCTCTTCAATCACGAAACCGGGACAGATTTTTCGCTGAAGGGCGCCCACGCGAAGGTCGCCTGCAACCTTTGCCACACTGCCTACCGAATGGTGGACGAGAAAAGAGTTCTCTTCTACAAACCGACTTTTCGCCTGTGCATTGATTGTCACAATTAGGAGCGCGAGAGCCGGGACGAGTGGTTGTGCCCGCAGGTGTCACTTCAAATGACACCCATTGGGGCGCCCGATGCAAAACCTTCGAAGTGGCTGTAATTTGTACAGATCGAAAAAAGAAACTTTCGCGGACAACCTCAGTGCAAACCTTGGAATCTCATGCCATACCTCAAACGAAAGCAGATAGGTTGAATGACAATTTTTGTCAACCGGGGCAACGATTTGGCAACGAGGCTGCTGTGGAATCCGGTGGCGGAATCAGCGCCGGAGGGGCGCCCTTGTGCCAAGGGCACACTGAACTAAACCTGGCCTAACGGCCAGTGGCAAAGTACAGCGCGCACCAATAATCTTGTACCGAAAATTCATTTCCCAGCCGAGCATTTAGAAATGCAGCGCCGGGGGTGTCTTATTCGGACGATCATGGCCATTCGGGTCCCATGCACAGTAGTGGCAGTGCTCCTGGCGGCTGCGGTGATTCTACCGAAGTCCGTTCTGTCCCAAGGCGGCAAGTCCCGAGGCCGCAATCCCCATGGTGTGATCGTTATTCCCTGCGAAGATTGCCACACGGCCACGAGCTGGAAGCCCATCCGGGGCATCCCGGAATTCGATCACAACCGGACGCGCTTTCCACTGCGCGGCATGCACGAGAAGGTGGAATGCACGCAGTGCCATACGAGTCTGGTGTTCAAAAACGCGGGCACGCGGTGCGCGGACTGCCATGCCGATCTGCATCGCGGCCAGTTCGGCACGAATTGCGAGCGGTGCCATACCGTGAAGGGCTGGGACATCCACACAGAGGAACTGAAGCAACACTCGAACCGCTTCCCGCTGCTGGGCGGTCACGCGATGCTCGAGTGCGCCGCCTGCCATAAGGGGGAGGCCGTCGGCCAATTCACGGGCCTCTCCACGGAATGCCTGTCGTGCCACGCGGCCGATTATCCGAAGGCGCTGAACCCGGATCACAAGGCTTCGGGTTTCCCGACGACGTGCGAATCCTGCCATTCGGCGGACACGTGGTATGACGCGGTATTCGACCACCTGAAATTTACCGGCTATGCGCTGACCGGTGCGCACGCGACGCTGCCGTGCACTGCATGTCACATCGGCGGCAGGTTCAAGGGAACGCCTGCGGACTGCTATAGCTGCCACACGAACGATTACAATGGGACGAACAACCCGCCGCACGCGCAGGCCGGGTTCGCGCCTACCCTTTGCTCGACGTGCCACGATACGTCGAGCTGGCTGAACGCAAGATTCGACCACAATACGCAGACGTCGTTCCCGCTGATCGGCAAGCACATCAACGTGGCGTGCAATCAATGTCATATCAACGGGAAGTTTGCGGGAACGCCGACGGATTGCGCGTCGTGCCACATGGCGGATTACAACGGGACCAACAATCCGCAGCACGCACAGGCCGGATTCGCGGCATCCGCCTGCGCGACATGCCACAGTCCGATGGGGTGGGATCAGGCCAACTTCAACCACGCTCAATTTTTCGCGCTGACCAACGGCCACGCGAACCTGCAGTGCACGCAATGCCACACCAGTGGCAACTACGCCGATGCGCCGACGACTTGCGACGGTTGCCATATGGCGCAGTACAACAGCACGAACAATCCACCGCACGCGCAGGCCGGCTTCGCTCCGACGATCTGTTCCACGTGTCACGACACGATCGCCTGGACGGACGGCAAATTCGATCACAATACGCAGACGGCGTTTCCACTCACAGGCAAACACATCGGCGTGCCGTGCTTGAACTGCCATACGAACGGCGTCTATAAGGGGCTGTCGACGGACTGTGCGTCGTGCCACATGACGGAATACAACGGCACGACCAACCCGTCGCATGCGCAAGCCGGGTTTGCGGCGTCCGCCTGCGCCACCTGCCACACAACGGCGGGCTGGGATTCGGCTAATTTCAACCATTCGCAGTTCTTCCCGCTGACGAACGGTCACGCCAACTTGCAATGTACGCAATGCCACATCGGCGGAAATTATGCCAACGCGCCCACTACCTGCTACGGCTGTCACGCCAAGGATTACAACAGCACGGCGACCATCTCGGGCGTCCCCAACCACGTGACCGCCAATTTCCCGCAGGATTGCACGCTATGTCACAACACGTCGAGCTGGCTGAACGCCACGTTCGATCACAACACGACCAAGTTTCCGCTGACCGGCGCGCACGTGACCGTGCCCTGCGCGACCTGCCACACGGATAACTACGCCGGAACTCTGCCGACAACTTGCTATGGCTGCCACCAGAAGGACTACACGAATACGGCAACAATCGCAGGCGTGCCAAATCACGTGACGGGAGGGTTTCCGCAAGATTGCACGATGTGCCACACGACCTCGACCTGGCTGAATGCCACGTTCAATCACAACAACACGCCGTTCCCGCTCACCGGCGCCCACGTATCCGTCCCCTGCAACCAGTGTCACATCGGCGGCGTGTACGCGGGGACGCCGACCGATTGCTACTCTTGCCACAAGGCCGATTATCAGGGGACGACCAATCCGAACCACACCGCGGCGGGTTTTCCGACCACTTGCGCCACCTGCCACACGACGACGAGCTGGCTCGGGGCAACGTTTAACCACACTTGGTTCCCCTTGAATCATGGCAACGCCAACGGAGTCTGCTCGACCTGCCACACGAATCCGAACGACTTCTCCGTCTTCCAGTGCACGAACTGCCACACCGCAGCGCAGACGAATCCGAAACACTTGGGCGTGTCAGGCTACGTGTACAACAGCGTGAACTGTTACCAGTGCCACAAGAACGGCAGCGCGGGCGGATGATCAGGGGCCGCATGCTAATTCTCCTTTTGGCGCCTCTTCTGGTTGCCATCTGGCCGCTTCTCGCGGCGGCGCAA
>DATLWP010000240.1:0-9408 GCA_035576265.1 Candidatus Polarisedimenticolia bacterium | reverse complement strand
GTGCAAGGGTTGGGAATCTTGTATTTGTCGGTCATATCTGGCGAGATGAACTTGAACGTGTGAGCGCGCACGAAGGCGCCGGGAACGCCTTCGGACTCGATCTTCGGCATATGGCAGGCAATGCACTGGCTACCCGCGCTGCCGTCTTTGTGATGCGTGTGTTCCTCCAGAGTGGCGGTGCGGGGCCCGTTGGGCGACAGAGGGCCATGGCAATCCAAGCAGAGTTTGTCCGCGGGCTTTCGGAGCTGCGCGTAGTTATCGGTCCCGTGGACATCGTGGCAGGTGAAGCAAGTGATGCCGCGCCGGTACATGACGCTCTGCACGAAATCGTTGCCTTGCATGCGGTTTTTGTGGGCGGTGCCATCGGGAAAATGCGTGAAAGAGGTTTCGCCGAGCGTGTGGTCCTCCAGCCGCCAGAAGTCGCTCAAGTTCAATCCGACCCGATAGCCGACCGGCCAGTCGTAATACTTGCCTTCGATCGGGCTCTGCAGCGGACGCCCCTGCGAATGGCATTGGATGCAGGTGTCGCTGGCACGAACGTAGTCCATGCGCGCGGGATTCAGAATGTTGTCGCGGGAGGGATGATCGAGGTGGTCGCCGCCCGGACCGTGGCAGCGCTCGCAGCCGACGTTCCACTCGGCGACCTTCTTCGTGTGGATGTTGTAGTCCACGGAATGGCAGCCATCACAAGTGGGGCCGGTGGGGCGCTGCATGTTGTCCGGCGGATAGAAGGGCGCCCACCAATCGGCTCCTTTGGGGACGAAATACGGAAGCCATATGTGTTTACCGACAATCCACTGGGCGGGCTCGGGGAAATAGTCGTCGCCGACTTTGGTGAAATAGCGCTGCTTCCAGATGCTGCCATACACCAGCGCGACCTGGGACTTTGCGAATTTCCCGAAGGGATTGGTGGCCAGTTCGGGAATGATGGCGTCGGGATGCTCGCGAGGATCACGAACGACATTTGCCATCGGCGTTTTCTTCCAACGGTCGTATATCTGCGCGTGACATTTCGCGCAGGCCTGCGAGCCGACATACCGAGCTGAACCGGCATCTCGACTCTGCTCGGCTGCTTCCCCGGGGGACAAGGGCCGGAGGTCGCGGATGAAGAGAACGAGCTTCCAACTGTCGTCCTCGAGTTCGGTGTGCGGGTTGCCCCAAGCAGGCATGGCCGTGAGACGAACGCCACGCTCGATAATGTAATGAAGCTCGCCGTCAGTGAGGTTCTGCGTCTGGGGCGCGCGGAGGTCGGGAACGCGGGGATAGAGGTTGCGGCCGATTTTGGTGATTCCGCTGCCATCGTTGCCGTGGCATGTGGCGCATCGAGCGATGAACCGCTCCCGAGCTTCCTTCAAGATTTCAGGAGTAGGCTTCCAGGGGTCTTTCTCGTTGCGGGCGCGACGCGGGATCGAGAAATTGCGCACGGCGCGAGCGACAACTTTCTCGAAGGTGGACGGCTCGTCAGCCGCGCTGAAGCCGCGACGAATGACGGCGACTCCGTACACGGCCCCGACGACGACCACCGCGAGAAGTATCATCACAGACACTTTGCCACGGTTCACTTTTTCTCCTCGTGCGCCGAAAACTACGCGCGCTCAGCGGCTTTCCGGGCCCGAAACGTGTTCGATGCCTTTACTGCTCCATGGAGATACAACAGGGTGGAGGGATTTTAACTCATGGTCGTGTAAACGCCCGGAATTTATCGCGACGGATTCCAATCGTTGGACGAGACACGACGGCGTGAATCACGCTCACTGCCGTGCGGCGGAGTCGCAGGGCGGACGCACTTCGAGAGTGAAGACGGGGCTGAGCCGGACGGCTTCTGCGGCGGCGAACATTCGGGAAGCGTACGGGTTGAACTCGAGAGCAAGGCTCGTGTGAGTCTCGGGCAGAATTTGGAAGAAACCGCCTCGGATGCCATCCGACCGAATCGGAATTTCCTGCGTTTGGCTATCGAAAACCAGCGGGCGCGCGCTTCCGTCGGCTGCGACGATGCAATTGAAACCAAGAGCGCCGCAGGCGTCTTCCTGGGGCGCGGGTCCTGACGCGATCTGCTGAGTCGTGAGAAGGCGCAAACGAATCTGCGTATAAACGCCGGCGACCACGACATTTCCGCTGAGCAAGCCCAGCCTGCAAGAGTCATCCGCTTGTTCCATGAGATCTACTTGCAGCGGGTGGCTAATAAGTCGAGGGGCCAAATCCACCCAGTCTGACGGCTCCTCGCCAGACGCTTCACGTGGAAGAGCCTGAATACCGCGAATGGTGAGGAAAAGGTGGCGTGGGTGCGTCGCCGTTCCGGTATCCGCAGCCGGGATAGAAGTCAAACGCAGGTCAACGACGGCACTTGCTTTGGTGAGAGAGCAGGAAGGCGGCGTGACGGGAGTTGTTCCGCCGAAGTTCCAGACAAAGGTCACGCAGCTGTTGTGACAGCCGACAGCAGCCGCACCGACAAGGAGCGCGAGGAGCATGCTCCGCCGCCACCCCCGGCTTGGACGTTGGCGGGCGTGCTCATCACACATCGCAGGACCCGTCCGATGTTCGGACCGCGCTCTGGCGCCTTACCTCCGCCTGAGCAACGAGCCGATTACCACACCGACACCCAAGGCTACCGCGAAGGTCGCCACAGTCGCTTTGACGGGGTGCCGCTGGATGCGCCGGGTTGCATCGTCGAGGATGTCTTCGGCCGCGTGGCGACCGTGCTTCGTGGCACGCTTGACCATGCCGACGCCATCGTCTACCGCGTCGACGACTGCCGAGGTGGCACGAGAAGCCCGCTCGGCTGATTCAGCAATGTAATCGCCCGTCCTTTCCAGTACGCTCTGTCGCATATGACTCGACCTCCTTTGTCTTCGAAATTTCTTGCCGATCCAACACGGTTCGCGTCCGCACGCTTTACGCGCGCCGTCCAAACCCGGCCCGCTCGATGCGCCCCGAGCGCACGGCGCATGTTTCCGCCGAAGGCCGCTACGGCTTTCCGAAAGCGATGAACTCCGGTTCCAAGACAGCGCGGATGACGTCGCTTCGGGTAATAATGCCCACAAGTTTGCCTTCGCTCGTAACGGGCACGCGGACGATGCGGTAATCCTCCAAACTTTCCATCACCTCTTCGAACGAGGCGTCTGCATCGATCGTGACCGGAGGGCCGGTCATCACGTCCGTAGCGGTCAAATTCTCCAACTGCTTGCCTTCGCGCAACGCACGAACCAAATCCGCTTCGCTGATGACGCCGACTACCCTGCCGTCGGGCGCCGCGACCGGCATCCCCGTGTAGTGGTTGGTGACCAACTCCATCGCGATGTCCCGAAGCAAAGCGCGCGGGGTTGCCGCGAGCACGGGCCCGTGCATGATGTCTCGGGCCTTCAACGGCCGGCGGGTCTCGGCCCGCTGCGCGGTTGCTGATTGCTGCGCCATAGCCTTGGATCCCTTCTCACGTGCCGCATCCGTAAGGGAGCGCGTAAGTCCGCTGCTCCCAAAGAGATGCCTGCCACATGCATGAGCATAGGTTCCGGCCGTTAGCGTCACAGTGTCTAACGTCACAGATCATAGTGCGCCATGTCACAGCACAAGCTGGCCTGAGTTCGGATGGTTCCCGCGCGAGCTCCATGTGGCCCAGCGATTCGGACATGAGGCTAGGCACAAGGAGAGGAAGATCGCGGGGCATCAGCTTAGCGAGCGTGAACGTAGTGCGTGCCGACCGAGCGAAGGCAACCCGGGCGGTTGATCGCCGTCGCGCCGATCCGCGTAATGGATCACGCGGTCGTAGGCATCCTTGATCAGATCATTGAGAGGAATCACCGTGCCGTTGACGCGCTGTTCCTCAAGGAGATCCAAGTCGACATCCGTGATGACCATCTGCTCCTGGTTGACGATGCCCTCGGCGGCGATTCCGTCGCGAGCGAAGAAGTAGTCCGAAGGCGTGAAGATCGCGGCCTGGCCGTAGTGCGTAGCCATGCAGGGCACGTCCGGAAGATTTCCGACCGTGCCGGCGATGGCGACGTAGATCTGGTTCTCAATCGCGCGTGCCTGAGAGCAGTAGCGCACCCTGCAAAACGCCTGGCGTTCGTCCGTGCACGAGGGAACGAATAGAATCTGGGCACCTCCCTCCGCGAGCACGCGGGCCGCCTCTGGAAATTCGACGTCGTAACAGACGAGGATGGCGATCTTGCCGAAGTCCGTGTGGTAGACGTAGAAGCCGTGGCCGCGACTCATCTGATAGGAATTTCTCTCCGTGGGAGTAAGGTGCACCTTTTTCTGGCGAAACACGCGGCCATTGGGCGTAAACAGATGGGCGGCGTTGAAGAGCTCGCCCTGTTGAATCACGGGATGGGTGCCCGCGATGATGTAGAGCCCGCTGCGCGCGGCCATTTGCTTGAAAAGATCCTCGTAATCCGAGGTGATCTGCGCGAGGAGGCGCACCGCCCGGGCCGGAGCGGGTTCGCGCAGATAGCTGAGGAGCTGCATGGTGAAGTACTCCGGAAACATCAGAAAGTGGCTGCCGTACTCCTGGGCGCCGCGGACGAAGAACTCGACCTGTGTTGTGAAGTCCTCAAAACGCGTTATGGGGCGCAGCAGATATTGAATGGCGGCGATGCGCACGCGCGAAATTCGCGGCTGCAGCCCACGGGCCTCTTCGCTCAACTCTTCGAAGGCGGCCTCCTCCTCGCCGGCCTGAAGGCTGACGTCGGTGACGTATTCCGGATTCAGCCATTCGAGCAGGGTGGCGAAGCCGCGCGACTGTGGATCATCGAGATACTCGGGAACGACGTCGAGGACCACCAAGCCGTTAGCGAGCTGGAAGCTCAGCGTAGCGTCTTTCCGCTTCCCCCGAACTACCTCGGCCACGTATTCCTGCGGGGTCATTTCCTGGGCGACCTCGGCGTATCCGGGGATGCGTCCGCCGGTCAACAAGCGCTTGAGTCCTCGTTCCTGAACGAGTTTCTTGCGGGCCTTGTAGAGTAGAGAACCGACCCCTTTCTGGCGCGCTTCAGGGGCCACAGACATGTCCGCGCCGTAGAGGGTCTTGCCAAGCGGATTATGAGTATTGAACGCACCATTGCCGGTGATCGCCGACCATTTGGCCGACTCGGCGTAGTCGTCCCAATCGATGATCAAGGAACTTGCCGATCCCAGGAGCCGGCCCGTTTCATCCACAGCGACGAGCTGACCCTCGGGAAATACGGCGAGGTGCCGCGAGAGTTCGTCGGGCGACCAGGCGAGCATTCTATCCGGATATACGCGGGACTGCAGGTCAAGTACCGCGGGTATATCATCAGCGGTCATTGGCCTGACGGAGACGCGAGGACTGCTTGGAGCTTCGGTCATCGGCCCCTCGTGCCGTTATGCTGGCACGGGCCGAAACTCCAAGGCGCTGACATAGATCACGTCGTTATGTGACGCGCGTCACACCCAACCAGGCTGCCCAAAGAACAAGCCATTCGAGGACCGGATTGCAAAGCAACTACGGATGCTGCGACTCGCCTTTCTCGGGAACTATGGCCTCGGCCATGCGAAACACAGCTGCGAGGACCTCCAAAACGATCCGGCAATAGAGAACCCAGAAGAAATATGCGACCACGGCACCGAGAAGCGCGAGCAATCCTTGCACCGGCGCCTGCTGAAAAGCGGTTACGACACAGGCGACTGCGGCGACGAGCCCCACCAACAGGTGCAGCCCATAGAGAAATTGCAGCATTCGCGGCGTGGCATACGAGCGGAAAGAAAAATCCATCAGCCCTTCCCACATCCCTTTCGCTTCCGGCATTTGAAGCCTCCTCGAAGAAAAGCTAAAACCCGACGAAAAGTATAGACGAGCGGCATGGGCGGCGGAAAATACGGAGGCCGCTTGCCGCGAAAGCGACACGGCTTCGAGGAATTGGGGCACTCGAAAGCCGGGATCGCTCAAAGAATTCACCGCGCCAGAAACCACGAATGCAGTGAAGACGAGTCTCCCGCGAGCGCTGCCCTTGAAAACGCGTAGGATGGAGAGGGCTCTGCGCGGAGGATCGAGGGCGTCCATCACCGACTCATCGTTTCGCGTGCCCCGTACATTGTTGGAGCGATTCGGTGACATCCGGTTCGTTGCCCATCGAGTTTCCGGCGCTTCTCATGGGATTCGCGCCGAAGGAGAGCAGAGCGCCGCTCACAGAGTGTGCAAGTAGGCTAGCAAGTCGGCGAGCTGCGATTCGGAAAGGGCGTCGCCCATGGGCGGCATCATGCCACGGCCCATCCGAATCGTCTGGCTCACAAACCTGTCGTTGGCGGGCAAGCCACTGGGCAGGAACTGCTTCTTGAAAAGGCCTTTCAGGCCGGGCCCTTTATCCCCCGAGGAAGAATAGGCAGGATGACAGGCGACGCAATATTGCGTGTAGATAGCCCGGCCAGCCGATTGCTGAGCGTTCAATCCCAACTCGGCATCGGTCTTTTCCGTAGCAGGTCCCCCGCAACCGATGAAGCAGGCCAGAACGAGACCCGCCACTGCGAGGCGCGCGACTCGGCGTCGCTCGACGCTGTCAGCCGAGTCGCTGCAAGGAGCACAGAGAGCAGCGTCTGTTCGACCGTTTCCACGGCGCCGGACATCAACAGGACGACATAATCTGCAGCTTGATGGCATCAGGCAAATGGCTCCGGGACCGGGAAGTCACAGGGTAGGACTCATGTCACTCGAGGTGCCGCCAGCCGCGGGAACATAGCACTGGAGCGTATAGTCCATGACCATGCGGTCGGCGTTAAATCGCCAGCCGAGGGTACGAATGGTGCGCTTCATGCGCTTGATCCATTCGCGGGGCAGGCCGTCGCGATCACGCTTATAGTAAAGCGGAATCACCTCATCGCGGAGAACCCGATACAAATCGTCTCCGTCACGCGCATCTTGCACGTAAACGTTTGAATGCGTGCGGCCGTTTCCGATGGCGAAGCCGTTCAGGCCGTCGTAGGCTTCCGCCCACCAGCCGTCGAGGATGGACAGATTGAGGCCACCATTCAAGACCACTTTCTGCCCGCTCGTGCCGGAGGCTTCCAAGGGTCGGCGCGGATTGTTGAGCCAAACATCCACGCCCTGCACCAGATGGCGTCCCACACTGATGTCGTAATCCTCCACGAACGCAAATTTGTCCGCGAACCGGGGGGAGCGCATGAGCTCGGCGATCTGCTGCAGCATTCGTTTGCCCGGGTCGTCGAGCGGGTGAGCCTTGCCGGCGAAAACAAACTGAACGGGCTGCTTCGGATCGGTCACCATGGAGGCCAGCTTTTCCATATCGGACAGGATCAGATTGGCCCTCTTGTAGGTGGCGAAACGGCGGGCGAATCCGATGGTGAGAGCGTCGGGGCTGAGGACGCGGGCGACGCTTTCCAGCGTCTCAGGGGAATCACCCCGGCGCTTTGCCTGCTCGACTGCGCGACGGCGCACGAACTCGATCAAGTTCATTCTTAATCCAACGTGCGTTTCCCAAAGTTCACCGTCGTCGACGTTTTCAATTCCCTCCCAGATGCGCGCCTCGCTGCTGTGTTCGTGCCAACCGGTTCCCAGATGGCGGTCGTAAAGCCGAAACATTTGCGGGGCCAGCCAAGTAGGCACATGCACGCCATTGGTGATATGTCCGATGGGCACAGCGTCTTCCGGCTTGCCGGGACGCAGACCCGTCCACATTCTCCGAGATGCCTCGCCGTGGAGGGCTGAAACGGCGTTAGCGCGCCGGGAGAGCCTGAGGCCGAGGACCGTCATGCAGAAGGGCTCCTGTGCATTGTTCGGGTCCTCGCGTCCGAGGCCCATGAACTTTTCGTAAGAGAGTCCGAGCGTATCTCGAAGGGGCCCGAGATGCTCCTCGATCAGGCCGGAGTCGAATCGATCGTGTCCCGCGGGCACGGGCGTATGCGTCGTGAACACCACTTCGCGGGAAACGCGAGGCGCGGCCTGGTCAAAGTCCAACCCCTCTTCCTGCATGCGATGGCGAACCGCCTCAAGCAGAGCAAAAGCGCTGTGCCCTTCGTTCAGGTGGAGAACGCCAGGAGTGATTCCCATCGCCTGAAGGGCGCGAAATCCACCGACACCCAACAAGAGTTCCTGACGGATTCGGATGCGCTTGTCGCCCCCGTACAGCCGAGAGGTGAGTTCACGGTCTACGGGAGCGTTTCCTTCCACGTTGGAGTCGAGGAGGAACAGATCGCAGCGTCCCACTTCCACGCGCCAGATCCTCGCCCGAATGCGACCGTCACGAGTTTCGATCTCAACCATCACGGGCGCGCCGTTGGTGCCGATGGCGGGTTCCATCGGGAGCTGGTTAACATCGGTCTCGAGGTACTCCTCCTGCTGCCAGCCGTTCTTATCCAGCCATTGCCGGAAGTATCCCTGGCTGTAAAACAAGCCAACGCCGACGAGGGGAATTCCAAGATCGGATGCGCTCTTGACGTGATCGCCGGCGAGAACGCCCAAGCCTCCGGAATAGATCGGGAGCGACTCATGCAAACCGAACTCGGCGGAGAAATAGGCCACAGGACGCGGGCGCAGGACGCCCGCACGCCTTCCGCCCCAGGTCCGGTCCTTGGCCAGGTATTCGCGCAAGCGGCGGTAGGCGTAGTTGATCCGGCTGTGCAGCACGAGTTCTTCGGCGCGCCGCTCGAGCTTGGCGAGGGGATACTCCGCCAACAGCGAGATCGGGTTGTGATTTAGCTGGCTCCAGCGCGCCGGGTCGAGATCGAGGAACAAACTGTTGGAATCGTGGTCCCAGGCCCACCAGAGATTGCGCGCGAGCGACCAAAGCCGTTCCTGAATGGGAGCGACGAAGCGATCGAGCGTGCGGGCTTCGCTTACGACCGGCGCCACTTGTGCGGCTGCCTCGGACAACATGCGAATCTCATTCTCGTGAAACACGCGGGGCTCGACCGTCTGAACCACCAGGACGCCCTGCAAAACGCCGCGATCGATGAGCGGAACTCCGAGGAACGATTGATAGCGATCTTCCCCAGCCTCGCTGAAGTATTTGAAGCGCGGATGCGTTTTGGCGTGTTCCACTGCAACCGGGCGCACGTTTTCGGCGACGAGGCCCACCAAGCCCTCTTGAAGCGTGAGACGAAGAGTACCGATACATTCGGGGCGAAGCCCCACGGTCGCAGCCAGCACGAGACTGGCCCGATCGGGCCCCAGCAGATAAACGGAGCAAACTTCCGTCTCAAACCGGCGGGCAATCAGCGCCACTACGTTCATCAGCGTCTCGGCCGGCTTGCCGCCCCCTTTGGCGAGATTGCGGATTTCATCGAGCGTCAAGACGTAACCGGTGTCGCTCTCTTGTGTTCTCTGGCTCAAGTCGCAGATCCCCTTGTCGTATCGTTGTCGATTGTAAAGTTGAACGGGGAAATTTGCGCTGCTTTTCTTGCCGGACATCGCCCGCGTTGCGCCAACGAGCAACGCGTGAG
>DATLWP010000239.1:0-4114 GCA_035576265.1 Candidatus Polarisedimenticolia bacterium | reverse complement strand
CGCAGACTCGCTCTTCTTGCAGCGCTGCTTGCGATTTTCGGGGCGGCGCCACGGGCGCTACGGGGCCAGGCGCTGCGACTCGCCGCGCAGAAGCCGCTTGCGGGCGGCGGCGAAGCCACGCTCGAAGCGGACCAGCAGCGGCTAGCCGGCAAGATCTACTACGCCGACGGAAACGTGGACGTGCGCTACCAGAACGCGCGGCTGCGCGCGGACCACGTGGAATACAACAGCGAGACGCAGGTGGTCGTCGCGCGCGGGCACGTGCAGCTCGATTACATGGCGCAGCACGTCGAGGCGGACGACGCGCGCTACGAATTGCGGTCGGGCCGCGGCAGCTTCCATCATGTGCGCGGGACATTCACGGTGCAGCGGCGGCCCTCGGCGAACCTGCTGATCAGCCCCAACCCGATCTACTTCGAGGCGGAAGAGGCCGAGCGGCTGGACGAGAACACGTACCGCATTCGCGGGGCGTGGCTGACGGTGTGCGACCCCGGCCGGCCGGTCTGGAAATTCTACGCGCCCTCGGCGACCATCCGCCTTCGGAAGTCGGTGCATTTGGAGAACGGCAATTTCCGCGTCTTTTCGGTGCCGGTTCTGTATCTGCCCTACGCGACATTTCCCGCGGAACGGCGGCGTGACTCCGGATTTCTGGTTCCCGACGTGGGGCATACGACGCAGAAAGGAGTCGTCGTCGGCGACGCGTTCTACTGGGCGCCGCGCGACTGGATGGACGTGACGCTCGGCGGCGGTTATTACAGTTTGCGCGGCTGGAGCCAGAAGGGAGAGCTGCGCATGCGGCCTTGGGAGGACACGCGGATCGACGCGACCTACTTCGGGGTGATCGACCGCGGCCTCAGCCAGCCGGGTGGCGTGACGATCAAGCAAGGCGGGCACGAAGCGAAGCTGCTGTTTACGTCGCTGCTGCCCGGCGGGTGGCGCACCGTGGCTGAGCTGGACCAGCTCACGTCGCTCACGTTTCGTCTGGCTTTCTCGGATTCGTTCCTGCAGGCGGTGAATTCCGAGGTGCGCAACACGGCGTTTCTTACCAAAAACTTCAGCGGCTTCAGCCTGAATTTCGCGGCGCTGAGCTACCGGAACTATTTGAGCGCGACGCCGCAAACTTCGGTGACGTTGCGAAGCGCCCCGGAGGCGCGGTTCAGCTCGGTGGACCAGGCATTCTTCAAGCGGCTGCCGGTCTATTTTTCGTTTAGCGCGTTTAGCGGCGCGGCGCATCGCGAGGAAAACATGACGCCGTTTGAGACGCCGAGATACGTCGAGCGCAGTGAATTGGCGCCGAGCGTGGCATTGCCGCTGCATTTCGGCGAATGGCTCGACGCGACGCCGAGTTTCACGTTCCGCTCGACCTATTACGGCGGGCAACAGCAGGGCGGCGCGTACGTGGGCCGCGGCCTTTCGCGCAACACCGAGGAAGTCTCCGTGGACGTCCGGCTGCCGGCGATCGAGCGCGTCTGGCGAGAAGGCAACAGCAAATGGAAACACGTGATCGAGCCGAGCGTCGTGTACCGTTATGTGAACGGCGTGAACGATTTCGGGCGATTCGTGCGTTTCGATGAAGATGAAACGCTCACCGACACGAACGAGTTCGAATACGGCATCACCCAGCGGCTCTATCGCCGGAGCGGCTCGGGCGAGGCCGAGGAGTTTCTCAGCTGGCGGCTCGCGCAGAAATATTTCTTCGATCCCACGTTCGGCGGCGCGCTCGTTCCCGGGCAGCCCAACGTTTTCCAGACGCTCGACGCGCTCACGCCGTTTGCCTTCGCGGATATCCCGCGGCATTCTTCACCGATCGTGAGCGATTTGCGCGTCGAGCCGGGCGGGCGCTTCGACACGCAGTTCATCGTCAACTACGATCCGCTGCGCAACCGGCTGACGGCGATCGGGACGCTGCTGAAACTGAAGCCCTACAAAGAATCGTTTCTCACGCTGGCGCACTTCTCGACGCTCGATCTGCCGCTCAATCCTGCGCCGCCTCCGCCGAATTTCGAGCAGCGCTCCAACCAGATCCGCGTGCTCGGCGGCTACGGCGATCCGAACCGCCGCGGCTGGAACGTCATGGCAGGGGCCAGCTACGACTTTACCAAGGAGCTTTTTCAGAACCAGATCGTGGAGATGACTTACAACGGCAGTTGCTGCGGCGTCAGTTTCGAGTACCGCCGCTTTTCGTTTGGCACGATCCGCAGTGAAAATCAGTACAGCTTCGTATTTCGCATTGCGAATCTCGGCTCCGCCGGCAAGCTGCGGAGGCAGGAGAAAGTGTTCTAAGAGGAATCGCATGACGGAGAATTCCGAGAACGAGCTGGCGTTCCTCCCGATCGAGCGGGCCGCGCGGATGCTGCGGCGGAGGGAAATCTCTCCGGTCGAACTGGTGGACGCGGCGCTTGCGCGGATCGAGCGCTGGAACCCCGCGCTCAATGCGTTCCTCACCGTTCTCGCCGAGCCGGCGCGGCGCCGGGCGCGCGCGGCGGAACGGGCGTTGCTTCGCGGCCGTCCGAAGAGCCCGCTGCACGGTATTCCGATCTCGCTCAAGGACAATTTCTGGACGCGCGGCGTTCGCACGACGGCCGGATCGAGAATTCTCGCGGACTTCGTGCCGGACCAGGATAGCGACGTCGCCGTCCGGCTAGCGCGCGCCGGGGCCATTCTGCTCGGCAAGACGAACATGCACGAGTTCGCCTACGGCATCACCAGCGAGAACCCGCATTTCGGAACTCCGCGCAATCCGTGGGCGCGCGAGCGGATCACCGGGGGATCGAGCGGCGGATCGGCGGCAGCCGTCGCCGCCGGTATGGGCTTTGCTTCGGTGGGCACGGACACGGGCGGATCGATTCGCATTCCGGCGGCGCTGTGCGGAATCGTGGGATTGAAGCCGACCTTCGGACTGGTGAGCGTGGCGGGCGTTGTGCCGCTGGCTCCGAGCTTCGATCATGCGGGGCCGCTCGCTCGGAGCGCGACCGATGCCTGCATCATCCTCGAGGCGATTGCGGGAAATTATCCGCGAGGCGCGGTACGGCTGGACTATCGCAAGCTGCGCGAGAAACGCCCGCGGCGGTTGCGGGTGGGCTGGCCGAAAGAGTTTTTCTTCGATCGGCTGGACGTTGAAGTGCAGCGCGCCGTCGAGAGGGGAGCGAAAACCGTCGCATCGTCGCTCGGCGGCCGCATCGAGGAAGTGTCGCTGCCGCGCTTGGCGGGCGCGATCGACGCCGCCAGCAATCTGGTGGTGGCCGAGGCAAGCTACTACCACGAGTCGCAAGGGTATTATCCGGCGCGCGCCGCGGAGTACGGCGACGACGTACGAGGGCACCTCGAATGGGGCCATGAATTGCGCGCCGTGGATTATCTGCGCGGGGTCGCGAAACGCCGAGAGGTGGAGGAGGATTTCGCGGCGGCATTCGAGCGCGTGGACGTGATCGTGGCTCCCACCTCGCCGATTCCCGCGCCGCCCATCGGCACCACGGAAGTTCGCGTGGCCGGAGAAAGGGAAACCAAGGTGCGGGCGGAGCTGTTGCGGCTGACGCGGCCCGCAAATCTCACCGGCCAGCCTGCGATGTCTCTTCCGTGCGGGTTCACGCGCGAGGGCTTGCCTGTTGGTCTGCAATTGATCGGTCCGCGCTGGGGCGAGGCGAAGCTGCTGTCGGTGGCGCTGGCCTACGAAGAAGCGACCGAGTGGCACGACCGGCATCCGCAGTTCGCCTGAGGAACTGAGCGAATTAGTCTTCAGTGTCTTCGGGCCCGGCCTTCGGCGTAAAGCTTTCCCTTCCGAAACTTGCTGCGGGTGAGGCAGCGCATCGGAACGGCGCTCCGCGCCGATCTTTATGTTTTGGCGCCCAGCGCTGACGCGCTGGGCTAAATTGTGCCTCGCCTCCGGCGTTGTCAGGAGGTGTATGTCGGCCGCCGTGAGGTCGCTGAAATTGCAGGTGCTGAGCCGCGCCTGCGGCGCACTCGGCCGACGCAAGGCGCTAGTCTGTTTGTTGGGCCTTTCGGGTTTTGGCGGGACGCAAAAAGCGCGAATGGCTCGACCCGCTAGAATGCAGAAAGCGCTGGCACGGGACCCGTAAGCCGGGACAGTAGTTCGTAGGGGGTCAGTTTACGGTTA
>DATLWP010000238.1:0-3465 GCA_035576265.1 Candidatus Polarisedimenticolia bacterium | reverse complement strand
CGTGAGCGCTGAGGCCGGAGCAGTAACAGAAGCCTGCGCCGAAGGACCGGCAGTGCCCTGCGCGTGCGCCCAGCCTGCACACGTAAGAGCCAGCAGAGCTGCCGTTATCACACGTCCGATCGCCATCCTGATTTCTCCATCCCCGCGCGCCTGAGCGCCGCGATAAGTCCGGCGAGTTCCCATGACCGGAAGGGATGCGCTCTTCAAGGGACCAGTTGCACGGTCGCGCCGAAGGACATCTTGCATCTATTCTAGTCTCCTTCGGCCCAGCGCGTCGCTACATACGGAGCCTCGTGCAACACTGCGCTCCTCCGCCCGCTTAGCAGGCGTATCCACTCACTGACCGCTTCGATCACCAGCACAAGCACCATCGCCGCCAGAACGGCCGTGACTGCCGCATCCAGGCGATTATTGAAAATCAGCCGCTGCGTATCGGCGATTTGCGCCGCGGGGATGGCGCCGGAAGCAATCTGCTCGGCCAGCAGACGTGCCTGCGCGAGAAAGCCGAGGCGCGGGCTCGGGTCGAATATCTTTTGGTAACTCGCCGTCATCGTGACCACCACAAGCCAGGCCATGGGCATCAGCGTGACCCAAATCACGCGCGTGCGGCCCATTTTCAGCAGGATCGTCGTGGCCACAACCAGCGCGACAGCGGCGAGCAGCTGGTTCGCGATGCCGAAGAGCGGCCAGAGCGAATTGATCCCGCCGAGCGGATCTTTCACGCCCTGCCACAGGAAATAACCCCAAGCGCCCACGATCATCGCGCTCGTCACCAGAATTCCCGTCGTCGAGCCGTGCCGCCCGAGCGGCTTCCAGACGTGCCCGGCCAGGTCCTGCACCATGAACCGCCCGACGCGCGTGCCGGCGTCGAGCACCGTGAGGATGAAAAGCGCCTCGAACACGATGGCGAAGTGGTACCAGATGCCGAGCAGGCGCTCGCCTCCGATCGTCCCGCTGAAGATTTGCGCCATGCCCACGGCCAGTGACGGCGCGCCGCCGGTGCGGTCCAGCAGCGTCCGCTCGCCGACGCGCTGCGCTAGCGAACTAATCGTCTGCGGATCGAGCGCGAAGCCCCACGAACTGATCGTATTCGCCGCCGCTTCTGCCGTCTTGCCCACGATTCCCGCCGGGCTATTGATCGCGAAATAGGCGCCGGGCTGCAGCACGCAGGCCGCCACCATGGCCATCACTCCCACGAACGATTCCATCAGCATCGACCCGTATCCCACGATGCGCGCGTGGCTCTCGCGCAGGATCATCTTCGGCGAGGTGCCGGAGGAAATCAGTGCGTGAAATCCGCTCACCGCACCACAAGCAATCGTAATGAAGCAAAACGGAAAGATCTTCCCCGCGAACACGGGCCCGTTGCCGTCGATAAATCGCGTGAGCGCGGGCATCTCGAGCGTCGGCCGCACGAACAGCACGCCGGCCGCCAGCGCGACGATGGCACCCACCTTGATGAACGCGCTCAAATAGTCCCGCGGCGCGAGCAGCAGCCACACCGGCAGCGTCGACGCGGCATACCCGTAGGCGATAATCGCGATCGCGAGCGCTGGCCCGGAAAACGTAAATGCGCTCGACCACGCCGGCGAGGCGTTTACCCACTGCCCTGCAACCACCGCAAGCACCACCAGCAGGATTCCGCCGAGCGTCGCTTCGAGCACCCGGCCCGGCCGCACGTAGCGCAAATAGATTCCCATCAGCAGCGCGATCGGGATCGTCATGGCCAGCGTGAAAGTTCCCCACGGCGAGTCCCGCAGAGCTTTCACCACGACCAGCGCGATCACCGCTAGAAGAATCACCATGATCGCGAGCACGGCCAGCAGCGCGATCATTCCTCCGCGTTTCGACACTTCCTCGCGCGCGATCTGCCCAAGCGATTTTCCGTCGCGCCGGATCGAGCAGAAGAGAATCGTGAAATCCTGCACGCACCCGCCCAGCGCCGCACCCACGATGAGCCACAGCGTTCCCGGCAGGTAGCCGAACTGCGCCGCCAGCACCGGCCCCACCAGTGGTCCCGGCCCGGCGATGGCCGCAAAGTGGTGGCCGAAGACATACCATTTGTTGGTGGGAATGAAATCGCGCCCGTTTTCCAGGCGCTCGGCAGGCGTTGCTCGCATGGCGTCCAGTGTCAGCACTTTGGCGGCCAGGAATTTGCTGTAAAACCGGTAACCCAGCGCGTAACTGCACAGCGCAGCCACCACCAGCCACATGGCGTTGATGGATTCGCCGCGGCGCAACGCAATCGTGCCCAGAGACAACGCGCCGGCCGCCGCCACCGCGCCCCAGATCAGAACTTTGCCGATTCCCCGCATTGGGACCCTCCGCAAAACAGTGGAGGACATTCTAAAGCATTCTCATGAACGCTATGTCCCAAGCCAGTGTTACAAACTCGGCTCAATGTCTGTTTTGAAAAATGCGGACTCTTCGAAATTCATCAGGAACTCTCGCATCGACAGGCGCCCGTGCGTTTTCACATCACTGGAGAGACAGGATATCTTCACAAATTCCATGGACGGCTGCAGCCCCGCCCGCACACAGGCGATATACAGGCTTCCGAGGGCCAGATACATTTCTTTATAGCTGTTCAAGGCCTGCCAGCATGTCCATGCTTATTGGGCCCATAATCCAGCTACCGCTCTGCTTTCGCCGAGCCCTTCCCGCCCGCCTTCGGAAAAGCCGCCATGTGCGCCTGCGACAACTCGTAAGACGATCCGGGCGTTTCGGTCTTCGGCTTCTCGACTCGGCTGTAAATCTTCCGCGCGGCGTCGTATTCGCCGTATTGTTCCGCGATCAGACCGAACGCGAACCACACGGCGTCATTCGGCTCTTCCATGCCGGCCGACTCCATGGCCTTCCGGAGCACTTCGAGGGCCTGGGTGGGTTTACCTTGCGCGGCATAAAGGCAGGCGAGCGTGTGCAGAATGGCGAAATTGGAGTTTTTGGTCAGGTCGCTGGCCCGCCGGGCCGCTTCGATGCTTTCATCGTCCACTTTCACCGGCAATGAGAGGATCTCCCACGCATAACTGTTCAAATCCTCTTCGCTGGCCTTGCCCCGGTCCATCAGGCTCTTGTGCAACTGCCGGGCGCGGACGTAATCGCCACGATACGCAGCCAGATTGGCCGCCGACCTTGTGTATTCCGGTTCATCGGGATGTTTCTGCATCAGTGAGTTGAGCAGTTTTTCCCAGTCGTCGAATTTCTTCGTGACACCGTATGCCTGGGCCGCCAGTTGCAGCCCTCGAATTGACTCCGGGGCCGCCTTGATCAGTTGCTCGGCGACCGGCACAAGATGCGCATAATCGTCCTGGAATACATAAGCCAGGCCCAGCACGACATTCAGCGCAAGGCGCTCAGAATCGGTCCGGGCATGATCGCGGTATTGAATCAGCTTCGCCAGGTTGTCGCCTCGCAGGTCGCTGGAAGGCATCAGCACCAGCGCGGCCCTGCGGATGGCGTCGGCGT
>DATLWP010000237.1:0-3256 GCA_035576265.1 Candidatus Polarisedimenticolia bacterium | reverse complement strand
GCTCGCCCGCTCGCTTGTATTTTCCGCAGGAAGCGCCGCGTTTAGGATGGAAGAAGCAGCGGTTGCCTTGGGCACGGATCGTCTTCGGGTGCTCGTCTACATGTGGTCGCTGTTATCGGATGGTCGTCACGCGGAGGAATCCTTGGAAACGGGCGAATTCCATTCGACTGGCCCTGCTGGTGGCCCACCGACATTATCCGAGGTTTTCCAGGCTTGGAATACCGAAGCGCTTTATCTCGCGTGCTTCCAGCGTTGGCTGGGCTTGGAGTCGTTGGCTTCCGTCAAGTCCCGAGAGAAGCCACCGTGCTTTGCGGCTGGGTTGCAAAGTGAAGACATGCCGCGATTGACCGCGCTGCTGATTCGAGATTTCGTCGCGCTGATTCCGGTTCTTGATCCGGCGATCTCGAGATTGCGGCAACAAGCCGTTGGGGCGGAAGCAAGCTCCAAGCCCGACAAGTAGACCGCGTGAGCCCGGAACGCTCGCCGATCACAAAGCGCGAATGGACGCCCTGGGACGCCGCGTGGACGCGGACGGCCGCTGCGCCGAGCATCCTAACAGGCCGGTTTCTTGGAATGTGTTGCGCTGCCTTCTGCAACTGGCGAGGTTTACTGGCGGATCGTCTTCGATGGTGAAGCGGGAGAAGAAGTGCCGGACCGGATCTCGCGAACGATGTTTGCGGCGAGTTGCTTGCTGGTGGAGCACGACGAATCGTTGATTCGGCACTGCGCGATCGTAAGGTCGCATCCGCACGTGCAGGTTTCGGAGTTCATACGCTTGAGCGCCGCGCGCTTCTGTTCGGGCGTGAGACCCGCGAAGTCAACGTCCGGGAGTTCCGTGGCGCGGGCGGCGTTTTTCAGGAAGATCTGCCCAGTGTCTTCAAAAGTTTCGACTCGTGCGTTTACCGGCAGGCCGAGCAGCGCGCGGATTTCGCTCTCATACACTTCCGGCGGGTACAAACCTACGTGTTTTTCGACGATACGGCCGTTAGGGTCCGCCACGAAAGATGTGGGTAGCGCGGGTACTCCGCCATACTCAGCGGCAATCGCGTGGCTACCCATCACCACCGGGTAGTTGATCCCCGCAGCTTTCGCAAACTCTCTCACTTCCTCCGGCGGCGCATCGTCCATCGATACTCCGATGACTTGCAGGCGATCCTTGTAGCGGTTCGCCAGCGCGATCATCTCGGGGATTTCCTCGCGGCACGGCGGGCACCAGGTAGCCCAGAAATTCAGCAGCACTACTTTTCCCTGCAGCGCTGCCGTCGAGACGATGTTGCCGTCGAGGTCGTTCACTAGAAACGGCGGAATTGGGGAAGGATTGCTCGCGAAGCGTATGATTCTCACCGCTCCGGCATCGGCCGCTTCGCCGGGCGACTTCAATGAAGCGGTGGCCGCTGCCTTGCTCGCGGCAGAAAACGCCTTGGATGCCATCACGCGGCGCTCATGGGCCCCCTCGATTACGATGGCGAGCAGTGCGAGCCCGACGGCCGCGGCAATCACCACAATGTGGGACTTCCTCATGGCCTTCCAATCACCCGAACTCCATTATGCGGCAGGGAAGCGCGCGACACAACTCATGGATCAAATCAGACTGTGTAAGTTGGGATAATTTCGAATCGCCGGCCTCTCGGCCGTCTCGAACACGCGTTCGCGCGATGGCGGCGTCGCCGTCGTCATCCAATTTCAACCTTGGCGCCAAGCTGCTCCGCCAGGTAATCACGGTACGGCCCGTCGGTGATGAAGATCAAGAAAGTCTCATGAACCAGGTGGACGAGCCGCTGCAAGGCGTAGGCGTAGTCCTCGTCTCTCACAGCCATCGTCAGAGAGACGTCGCCCCGCCGGTTGGCGCACCGGACGCGGACTTTGGATCGTTCGATCCGCCGGTGATCCGGCAAGGTTGTCGCATGGTGCGACTCAACGAACGCCCTGAAATTCTTGTACAGCGGCGAGCGAGGCGGCACGCCAGGCAGGACCTCGGGTATCAGGATGCTTTTCTTACGCGTGTCCACGATGAGATCGAAGACCCGGTCGTGGTGCCAGATCACTCGAAACGCGGCGACGCCGTGGCGGACTTGTTGAATGGTGACACCACGGAAGACCCCGCGTTTGGCGTAGTCTTCCATGAGATCCCGGACCGCGGACAGGGGCGACGCTGCCTTCTTGGAGGCCAAATGCTTTCACTCCGAGCGTAAGGAATCAGGACGGCGGCTGCGCTTCGATTCGCCGCCCGGCCCTCCCGGGCCTGAGGGATCAGTGGCTCACGGCTCCCACTCCCGGCTCGGGCGCGAAACTCAGGCCTGGAGGATAGAGCTTGTCCACATTGAACTCCTTCATGCCTTGGCAATTGATCAGTGTCGAATAACCCTGCTTCGCGGCCGCGTCGTAACCTCGCCGCAAGGCGGCGCGCAATTCCTCCGGAGTGCGAACGTACTCGCCGCGCGCGCCAAGTTCCTCGGCCATCTTGTCGTAGCGAATGCTCTCCTGGAATAGGTACATGTGCATCGCGCGCGGCGTGTCCATGCTCAGCGCAAACGGGAACGTCCCCCAGGCGTCGTTGTTATACACGATGCAGATCACCGGAATCTTATACTTGGCGAAAGTATCGAGCTCCAGCAGGCTGAAGGCCATGCCGGCATCCCCGGTCACCACCACCACCGGCGCCCCCTTGTACGCGGCCTGGGGACCGATGCCTCTTTGCACGGCCACGCCGGCTCCCATCATCATCGCCAAATCGGGGCCCATCGGTCCGAACTGGTAGACGACCGGGATCTCCTGTGCCGGCCGGTTGGCGCGCAGCCATCGCATGGCGCAGAATCCGATCATGTTCCCGCCCCAGCCTGTCAGGGTCTGCTTCGGGTCGATATCGCCCTTGTACAGGAAATCGTGAACCTCCTTGAGCAAAACGAAGGGATGGAGAGTGTTGGTGTCGCGGCTATACCTGAGGAACTGACCGTAGAGTTCGAGATTCGCTTGCTCTCTTTTCTGGCGGTCTGCGGCAACTTCGTCGACCCAGGCATCCCGCTTTTTGGGCGGCAGCCCGTTCGCCAGCGCTTCCATGAAAACTTTTTCGTCGCTGACGATTCCCAGGTCCACCGGCCAGTTCCTTCCCAAGTCTTCCTGCACGGGATGCACGCGCATGGTCTTCACTCCGGGCGGCAATGTCCATTCGCCCGGGTTCGGCATCAGATACTGGCCGACAAAGATCACCAGATCCGCGCTCATGAGCGCGCCATTCGACAGGCTTCCCGACAGCCGG
>DATLWP010000236.1:0-3247 GCA_035576265.1 Candidatus Polarisedimenticolia bacterium | reverse complement strand
GCTGTCATCCACACCGGCGACTGGCCGGAGAAGCCGACGCGGAAATTGGGCATGACGCTCCATTGTACGCCGCCACGCACGCCGCCGCCGTAGGAGTAGTTATAACCCTTGTTGGTAAAATTGTTGGGATCCGAGGAGATGCCGGCAAAGGCGCTAACCCCCTCCACCTTTATTCTCTGAACGGCGAATATCGGCGAGATACCGACTGAAAATGCGCCGAACCGGCGCGCATAGCCGACCGTCATGAACGCCTGCATCATATCGACGGCGAGCGTGCTGCCGCAGAAGACGCCGTTGCCACCCCCCGGTCCGAATGGCGGCGGGGCATTACAACCCATGGTCGGATTGATCGGGTTCGGCCAGTTGGTGTTCATGCCGCCGTTGCCGAACAGTGCAAAGCCCCAGGACGAGTTCATATCGATCGGATTGTTGTAGGCGATGTTGGGGATGGCAAAGATATTGTCATGGCTATCGAAGTTGCCCGGCAGGACAAATGTGGTCCCGCTCGCGGTATAGCTGCGATAGGGCATGAAGATTGACGCGCCGAACTGCCACTGGCGGCCGACATCGACCAGGCCGGCGGGGTTGAGCGACAGCGCCATGGCGTCGCGTGAATCGGCAACGCCGGCGCCGGCTAATCCGCCCTGCCGCGCGCCGTAGCCGTATTGGAAGTAACCCTCGGTCGCCTGCGCTTCTCCAACCGCAAATGACGCCAGCGCCAAGAACGCTGCCGCGCCGGCGAACTTAAGTCCCCGTTGTTTGAGCCCCTGTTGCATAGCTTCCCCCATTGATTGCCCTTTCGGGGCTTTGGTTATTTCTTTGATTGTCGCAACCCATCTCACCAATGCCATCGGCCGCCGTCATGTCTATGGGCCGTACGCCATCGCCTGCTTTATTCCGAATGGATTTCCCTTCGTTCAGGTCACCCGCTTGATCAGGAAGCGGTAGGTATCGCCTGCTTGTGTCGACTCGACGAGTTCATTTCCTGTGGTGCGGCAGAAAGCGGCAAAATCGGCGACCGAGCCCGGGTCGGTCGCGAGCACTTCGAGCGTGCCACCCATCGGCACGTCCTTGAGCGCCTTCTTTGCCTTCAGGATCGGCAAGGGGCAGTTCAGACCCTTCGCATCGAGCAATTGGTTGGCCATTGTTATCGTCCGCGTATTGATGGGCGCCGAGCCTTATTTGAGCAGGATCAGATGAAAAGATTGATGTCCGACTTGAGCGCTTTTTCCATGAAAGTCGCCGCGCCGCCAAGTTCGGGACCTTCGATCATATCCTCGAGCTTGTATTCGAAGAGATCCATTGTCATTTGACAGGCGATCATCTTCACATCGGATTCAAGCGCAGCCTCGCGCAACTCCTCGATCGAGGCGACGCCTTTTTTCTTGATGAGGTTTTTCATCATCACGCTGCAAGCAGCATCGACGCCCGGTATCGCGCCAACGATGTTCGGGAGGCCCATGTGCATCCCCATCATCGGCATCTTCATTCCGGGATTGCCAAGCGGCGTCACCTGCAGATTGAGTTTCTTCAGCAGAAGCGGCAGGCCATAGAAAGTGAAGAACATCGTGACATCGACATTCATCGCGGCCGCTGTCGTCGCCAGGATGAAAGGCGGATAGGCCCAATCCAGCGACCCTTTGGTCACGATGATCGCCATCGACTTCGCGTTTGAACTTCCGGACGCTGGTTCTGCCACCGCCGCAGCCTCCCAAGGCTTTTAATCCTACCCAGGATTACATATTATAAAAATTACATATGATGCGGGTAAGCTGGTCAAGGAAGATTCCGTGTCAAAGCCCATAAATGTTGGGCGTTCGCGCTGAGCGGAGGGCGGCGAACACCTGAGCCTCAGGTCTTCTTATGGCAGCGCACCATCAATATTGCTTGGCAAGGCGAGCCAGCATATCGGCCGTCCTCGTCTCGAGGCCGTGCCAATGCTTAGCCCAGGGGGAGGTGTTCGTCCGAGCGATTCCGCGTGTTCTATGGCCGCTACTGGTTCATAGCGGCGGTTTTCGCTACTGTTTCGCATGGTCGAGCCTACGCAACGCTACGAGGCGGTAATCGATGATATTGACGCCGCTAACGCCAATGATCCGCGAACCATCGCCGTAGGGGGCGCGGCGCGCCCCTACGAGGTCGTTTATGCCGAGCGCATGAGCCGGCGGCTCGAGGCGATGTACCCGGAGGCGTCCGAATTGCTGCGCATCGCTGCGCGCGGCCAGCACCTTCGCCGTTTCGACATCCCTCGCGCGCAGTTCCCAGAAGGCCGCGATGGCTATAACGAATGGCGCCGCACCTGCCGGGAGCACCATGCCAAGCTGCTGCACGACATCATGAGCCGGCACGGCTACGACAGCCGTGACATCGAGCACGTGGCTAGGCTCGTCAAGAAAGAGCGGCTCAAAAAGGACAAGGAATCCCAGGCACTCGAAAATGTCGTCGATGTCGTCTTTCTCGACCACTATTTCGACGAGTTCTGCGGCAAATATTCCCACTACGACGATGCCAAGATCATTGACATCATCGGCAAGACCTTGCGCAAGATGTCACCCAAGGGCCATCAAGCCGCCCTGGCCCTCGATCTTCCCGAGCGTACGCGCAAGCTTGTTCTCGCGGCCGCCGAGCGGGAGGCTACGGCCCTCGCCGCACTGGCCAAGGTCGCCATCGACTGAGCCAAGACGGGGACCAAACGGGAGGAGGTAAGCATGCCGAGGAAGCGGAGAGCCCCGGCGCGGGCAAAGCGGAAGGCCGCGCCCAGTGCAAAAACGAAAGCTGCCCGCAAGGCGAAAAGAAAAGTCGCGCCTGCGACAAAACGGAAAGCCGCAGCGCGCGCAAGCACTTCACCTGCGCCACAAACGCAGACGCGAGCCGCGCCTCGCACGATGTTTGGCATCCTGCATCCCGGCGCGGCAACTGCGCCCGACCCGGGCTTCCGTGATGCGCCCGACGGCTGGACGACGGCGCACGCCCGGGTGCTGGCCGCTAAGGCGGGTCTCACGCTGACGGAGGAGCACTGGGAGGTCATCCGCGTCCTGCAGGGCTGCTACAAGGACGAGGTGTCGCCGCGAATCAGGCTGCTCCACGATGCGCTTGACGCGCGCTTCGCCGGCAAGGGCGGCATGAAATATTTGTTTGGAATTCTGCCGGGCGGTCCGATCGCGCAAGGTTGCGCGCTTGCGGGCTTGAAGCCGCCGGCTGGCGCGACGAATGTCTCCTTCGGCAGCGTCGCGTAAAGTCGCCGCCA
>DATLWP010000235.1:0-5205 GCA_035576265.1 Candidatus Polarisedimenticolia bacterium | reverse complement strand
CATGAGCATTCGATCTGCGAGAAACATAGAGGTCAGGGGCAGCGGCATTTTCCCGAAAGCTGTCGCCTTAGCCTGGATCTTCTGGATCCTCCCGGCGAGCCTCATCGCCCAGACCCAATCCCAAGGCACGTTCGCCCCGATCGAGAAGGGCCTTGTGGTATCGGACGTCGAACGAACAGAATTTCACTCGAAGTTTACAGGAGAAGACTACTCGGTCTACGTTTGGCTTCCCCCAGGATATTCCCAAGGCGATAAGCGATATCCGGTTCTCTACGTGACGGACGCCGAGTATCCGTTCCTCGAACTCAGAGACGCAAGTTTTGTGATGACCCTCTTTAGCCACAGCGTACTGCAAGAATTCATCTTGGTAGGCGTTCCCTTCAAGTTCAAGAGCATATCTGACTGGGGTCGCGACCGGAGTTTTGACCTCACCCCAACGGAGGACCGGGAATGGAGCGCGACTTTCAGCAAGCAGGTAGGGGGAACCGTACGCACAGGAGGGGCAGCCTTGTTCTTGCGCACCTTGAAAGAAGAACTAATTCCATTCATCGAGTCAAAGTATCGCGTGACGTCGGACCGCGGGCTTGCTGGCTACTCATTTGGCGGGTTGTTTGCAGCTTATGTGTGGCTGAATGACGGCAACACATTCTCCAGGTATCTGATCAGCAGTCCCTCTCTGTGGTGGGACAAAGAGACCATCCTGAAAACCGCGGCCGCTGTGGTGGAATCCGGCAAGTCCCTGAAGGGCCGTGTATTTCTTTCGGTGGGAGCCGACGAGGATGAAGATATGGTCGGCCCGCTCCGGACTCTGACGACCATACTGCGGAGCCGCCCCTATCCCGACCTGCACCTGGAGAGCGACATCTTCGACGGCGAGGTTCATCTCTCCGGCTTGCCGGTCGCTTTCAACCGAGGGCTGAGGTTCCTTTATCCTCCTCCGCCGCCAAAACAGTAAAGCGACGCTCGTATTGAGCCGCCGATAATCCTACTTGCCTGATTAGTCGGCTAACCGGACATCTCTAACAGTGTCGGCCCTGTCAATCGAATTCGGAGCGCACTGCTCCGTTCACTCCGAGGAGTGTTCTGGTTCGTTTCATTGTTATCTGCTCGACGACCACGGCTCGTTCGTAATCTTTCGGTCGGCTTCGGTCCGACCTAAACATCTCTCCGATCCGTACTTCGACCAAGATTACTTCTTCAGACTCCCTCGCAAGGGAGTGGGATGCCCAATCATTTGGACGACGCTCTAGTGCACGCCCTGTCCGGTAGCGAGCTGTCCCACGTACGAACCGAACTCCATCGCCGGCGAATAGTCACAGCCGTTCCGCCACATCCAGTACAAGCGAATCGCCAGCCGACGTCCCATGGCTACCATGGCAATGTTCCGGTGCCGGCGCATCGCTAGATGCACGTAGCGACGGTGCCACTCCGGGTTGCTCCGCGCAGCGGCTTGCGCTGCCTCCACCAGCAAGAAGCGCAACAAGGAGTTCCCCTGCTTGCTGATGTGTCCTAACCGTTGCTTTCCACCGCTGGAGTCCTCACTCGGAATCATCCCCACATACGTGCCGATCTGCTTGCCGCGGGGGAACCGCTCCGGAGTTCCGATGATCAGCACGTAGGCCAGTGCGGTCAAAAAGCCCACGCCAGGGTGAGTCATCAGTCGTACGACCTCGGGCCGCTTCCGGGCTTCCTGCTCGGCGGCTTTGGTCAATTCCTCGATCACCGGGTCGATGCGGTCCAGCAGTTCCAACAACTCTCGCCGGCGCCGATCGGCCCAAGGAGCTAAGACCAACTTCTCTAGCTCGGCTCGCCCCTGTGCGCTCCACAGCTTCGTCTTCCGGCGCACCCCTTCGTTCATGGCCAGGGCCTGCAACTGGTTCATGATCCGTGTGCGCATCTGCACCAAGCGATGACGATGCCACAGCAGCTGTCGCAGATCGCGATTCTCCGCACTGGGCACCCAGACCTTCGGAAAGTTCTCTTCCCGCATCAGTCGCAGCAGCAGCTGGGCATCCTTGCGGTCGGTCTTCTGCTTCTTTACCCGTCGGCTTTTGATTTCCGCGGGGTGACCCATCCACAATTCAAAACCGAGTTCTGCCAGCAGTCGCTCGAACCAGCGGGAAAATCCGGTGGCCTCCATCCCCACTCGCACGCACATCCCTCGCTGTTGCAGGTCCCTGTAAAACTTCTCTGCCTCTCCATCCCTGTGGTTCAGTCGCCGTTCGCCGCATTCCCCCGTTTCCAGATCCAGAAAGGCAATTTGCTGAAAGCTCGGGTGATAATCCACGCCTATAATCAGCATGTTCGGCTCCTTCCTCCCGAGCCTTTGGTCGTCGAGCAACCAAGTCTACTCGGGTCGAGGGAGCCGACACTGTTATGCAATCATTTGCCCCCCGGCCCGGACCAATTGTCCGATTAGCCGACTTACCAGGAGTTCGGTCGGCGGCTCGACGATCTCGTGAGTGCTACGGAGTGAGATCGCTTCCGGCATCGCGCGCTGCAATAGCGCTGGTTCGACTGCCGCGAATGGAAGGACGGTCGGATCCTTTCAGCAGACAGCAACGCATCCTCGGCCAGCGGGCTGATCGCTTGCGCCGACCTTCTTGATTTTCGTGATGGCTTGTTGGATTCTCGGGAGGGCCCATGGGAAGTGACGACTCCCAGAAGCTCAGGCCCTGGAGGGGAACTACCGCGGCGCCTTTAACCGTCGTAGAATTGTTCACATTCCCCTGGAGGGGTGAGCGCTCAAGGTAATTACGGTGGAAAACCTTTCAAAATCGTGGCGGATCGTCTACGGGACTCCATGGCCGTTCGGATGGGCCTTAAGGATGATTGTCCGATAATGAGCGCCCACGACTCGCTGGCCAAGCGACTCTGCCAGGTCTCGCCATACGCCGGCCGCATCGAGCCGCTCATCGGCCTGATTCCGGAGATCATGGAGAGGAACGATCAACTCCGCCCTCTATGGACGGCGTGGCGACGAAATGCGACGCCTGATCTGACGCCGCGGCAACTTTTCGCTCGGGGCCAAATCAAGGTGCTTTGCGATTTTGTGGAGTACCTGTATTTTGCCAGCGATGCCTTTGCGCGCTTGGCCCGGACACGTCGATGACGCTTCGCGCGAAGTTCTGCGTGATCGGCACCGGCGCCGGCGGGGGCATCCTCGCCTACCGTCTGGCAAAGGCGGGCGCCGATGTGTTGGTCATCAACTCAGGCGGTATTCCAGCGCAATCCGAATTTCAAAACGAGCTGAGCCCTGAACAAAAGGGCCATTTCGAAATAGGCCCTCATACCACTTTCCCGGTCAGGCCGGAAATCTCTGTCGTTCATCCGCTCCTCGCGGACGCCCATAGCCGGAGCTCCATGGAATGTCCACCGGAAGGCGGATTCCATCACTACCAAATTCACCACGTCAACGGCTTGCAGAATCTCTGGAATGGGATCTGCCTGAGGTATTCAGAGGACGATTTTGCCAACCGCAATCCCTACAGTGAGCACTGCCGGTGGCCGATTTCTCTGGGCGATCTTGCCGATCACTATTCTGAGGTCGAGCGGCTCGCATTGGTGGTGGGTGGGCGCAACGGTTTGCGTCAATTTCCGGACGGATCCTTTCTCGCGCCCCGCAGCGCCAGACAAATTGACCGAGTTTTCGTCGACAGCAACGCCGGCTTGCTCGGCCCGGATCTTTTCTTTTTGGAGAACAGGAAAGCCGTCGACTTGCGGCCGGATTCCACGCAAAAGTGCGTGGCCTGCGGCAATTGCGGGCGCGGGTGCCGTTCCGGCAGCGTCTATAAATTCTCCACGCATCTCCTGCCGGAGATAGGAGCGCTGCGGAACTTTCGACTGCTCGAACATACCAGAGCCATCAAACTCACCGCCGCCGGCCGTGACAATGCGGAGGGGATCTCGATCTCCCATGTTGTGGCGATCGACGAATGCGCCGCGCGCATCATCGAGATTGAAGCGGATGTGGTCATCGTCTGCGCAGGCGCAATCGAATCGCCGCGGCTGCTGCTGAACTCGTTCGCCGATGACTCTAGCAAAGCCGAGCAGGTCGGCGAGTTTTTGCAGGATAGCCCGCGTGCGGTCGTCGGCACCAGTCTCTTTCGATTGTGGTTTCGGCCGGCGAACGAAGACCGCGGTTATGGCGATCACATATTGCTGGGCGGTCAGATCAAGGATTCCCAAGGGAAACGCTTTCCATTCGTGGGCCAATTCTGGTCGGACTTCATGAAGGTTCCCTACTATCTGGCCGAAATGCCCCGCTTGCCCCAATTCTTGTTCGAAACCATTTCCAGGCAAGTTTTTAAGAGCACGGTGACGCTGGTGTTGTTCAGCCCGGCCGTTCCGCAGCGAAAGAACAAGGTCGTTTTGGCCAATGGGCTAGATCAATTCGGACAACGTCAAGTGCGCATTCATTACGAAACGTCAGAGATCGAGGCCGACCACGGCCGGCGGCTCGCCGCGCTGGGCCGACGAATGCTAAGGAAAGCCAGCGGTTACATCGCGGATGACGTCGGGTCTCCTCCGGGATCAGGCATTCATTACGTGGGCACCTGTCGAATGGCCGCTGACCCGAAAGGCGGCGTCGTCGACAAGGACCTGAAATATTTCAAGAGCAAAAACCTTTACGTGTGTGACGGCAGCGTGATACCTGTTCTCAGCGAGAAGCATCCCACGCTTACGATCATGGCGCTCGCCCATCGCTTGGCGGAGCGCTTGATCAAGACCTACATCTAACGCAGCGACATGAAATCCGAAATGTCAAGAATAGTTCTCGGCACCGATTGGATGATTGCCGTGCCGAATCTTGCGTCTTGGAATATCGTTCCGACCAAGCGCGCGGATGCCATCCTGAACGGAGCCGTTGAGATGGGCATCAACTCGTTCGATACGGCCAGGATATACCGGAGCGAAGGGGTTGTCGGGCGCTTCGTCAGGAAACATCCGTTGGGTCGCGGCGCTTTTCGGATCATCTCGAAGGGCGGACATCCGAGCCTTTTCTGGAGAACGCCGCTGACGCGGGGAAAGCTATTGCGCCAACTGGACGATTCGTTACGAGCCCTTGGCACCGATTACATCGACGTCTATCTATTGCACTATGATGATCCGAAAGTTCCTGCACAGGCGATTGCCGAATGGAGCGTTGAACTCTTGAGATCCGGGAAGGTCCATAATATCGGATATTCCAACGTCTCTCTTGCG
>DATLWP010000234.1:0-21723 GCA_035576265.1 Candidatus Polarisedimenticolia bacterium | reverse complement strand
TGCAGAGAACCCATACGCCCTGCCCCCTGGGACCTTTTTTCGGAGCCGCGCGCTTCCTGCGCAGGCGCCCATCCGTCCCGACGATCGCAATTCTTGACCAAACGGCCGAGCGCCCAGACTTCCATGCCATAGCCCCGGTGACCGCATTAGAATTGCGGTCATTGCGCACCGGTGACGCACGCCCCGTCCGCCTGCTTTCTCCCCCAGCAGAGCACTAGAACTCGCCGCAGAATCTAGTACATAGGGTTATTGGCTGTCAATAAAAGCGGAGCAGATCCGCGCACGCCAGAACCGTTCGTAGGGTGCTGGCGCGGCGGACATCTTCTTCCGAACCGTTCTCTTTAGCTAAAAGCGTTCGTTCGCTACCAGAAAAGACTTCCTCCAGCGTTAAGGCCAGACTTCCCGGCAGTGCCGGTTGTCCCAGTCTTGCGCGTGCAGGGGATGCCGGTAACGTGCGAAAACTCGACGACTGAGGAAAGACTCATGACACCCAAGCTGCTCCCTAGTTTACGGCTTGCCGCCACACTCTTGCTGTCGTTCATGGCCGCACTGACCGCCGCCGGTCCACTTTCGGCTCAATCGGCGGGTACCGGTTCTTTGACCGGCACTGTTACGGACGCTTCTGGCGCCGTCGTGCCGAATGTGACTGTAACAGCCACCAGCGTGGCTACCGGGTCGGCCCATGGCACGTCGACAGGCGCGGACGGAGTCTACCGGTTTTCGCTTCTGCCGCCCGGCAAGTACTCTGTCACGTTCCGCGCGCAGCAGTTCAAGCCTGTCGAGATTCCAGCCGTAACGATCAACGTAACCGAAACGGAGGTTCTCAACCAAACGCTGGAGGTAGGTGGGGAGACACAAGTCATCACCGTCGAGGCGCAGGCACCTCTAGTCGACACGGCTACATCAACTCTTGGCACTCTAGTGGGGTCACAAACCATAACGTCGCTGCCGCTCACGAACCGCAACTATACCCAAGTTCTGGACTTATCCGCTGGCGTTAGCGCGTCGGTGAATAACGCGTCGGTCCTTGGGAAAGGTACGCAGCTCACCAGCGTCAACGGCTCTAATCCTAGCCAGAACAACTACCAGATGGACGGCGTGGCAATAAATAACTCGGGCAACTTGGGGAACGGAACCGACCAAAGCGTGGCTGCCGGAATCGGAATTCCCAGCCCAGACGCACTCGAAGAATTCAAGATCCAGACGTCCACATACGACGCGAGCTATGGCCGTAACCCGGGAGCAAACGTAAACGTCGTCACCAAGTCCGGAACCAATCGATTTCATGGTGACGCATTCGAGTTCTTCCGCAATACGGTTCTAAACGCTAATGACTACTTTCTCGCGCAGCAAGGGCGTCCAAGAGGTGTCCTGAACCAAAACCAGTTCGGCGGCGTGTTCGGCGGACCGATCAAGAAGGATAAGGCCTTCTTCTTTGTCAGCTACCAAGGGACCCGATCGAGAAATGGGATCGCGCCTCAGGGGCTTACGTCGGGGGTAACTCTCCCTAACATTCCTGACGAGCCGCGAAATACGGCGCAGTTTGCGACCGATTTGGCCAACGCCACGTGCGCGGCATTCACGTTCGGCCCACCGGTCAACGGTCCCGACGCGAGCTGTGGTGCACATCAAGGTCCGGAAAACATCAGCCCAGTGGCGCTGGCGATCCTCAACCTGCCGGGGCCCGCTGGCAACGGCTATTACATCCCAACCCCTTCCACAGATCCGAGATGCAGCTTCATCCCGTCCTTCGGTACGTATTCCTGCAGGTTTAGTGAACCCGCTCGGTACACCGAGGATCAGTTTATTGTGAATGGCGATTATCAAATCAATTCCAGAAATACTCTGCAAACGCGGTACTTCTACACACGGAATCCCACCCTAGTGACGATGGGGGGCTCGACCGGAGGCTATTTGCCCGGCGAGCCTCAGACCAATCTTTATATAAACCACAACGCCGTTTTAAGACTCACGTCGCTTGTGACCAACGCGTTCACGAACGAGGCACACATTTCGTTTCAGCGGAATGTGGGCAGAAACAGCGACACGCCCGTTGCCAATACAACTCCGGAAGCCCTCGGAATGACACCGGCGGTCCCCGGACTGTCGTATCCCCCGGGAATCTGGACGCTGGTGGATGGAGTCCACCTCTTCGACGCCTTCAGCCCTGCCCATTCGGTCACGAACCAATTTCAGTACGCGGATCAGATCGCATGGTCACGCGGAACACATACGATTCGCGCGGGGTTTGAGTTTGAGAGGGTGCAGTACACGGTGGCGGCAGGCGCGGCACGGGGATTTCTCTTGATGGGTACGTTTGAGGACCTTCTGGTCGGGGGACCGGGCAATATCTACCTCAATTTGTCCAACAAAGGAACAGCTGCAGGCGGAGAGCAGCTCCACGCCTACCGGCAGAATGCTCTGAGTTCGTTCGTGCAAGATGATTGGAAGCTAAGCTCGCGTTTGACCTTGAACCTCGGGCTGCGATGGGAGTTCGACGGCAGCCTCCACGACATCTACGGTAACCTCACGAATATTTGGCCCAGTCTTCTAGCCGCTGATCCGCCGGCTACTGCTACGGGATCGGCTGGCAACTACATCGGATACGTAGTTCCCAACAACTACACCACGGCCTTTGGGAATCCAACTTTACCCGCGGGCGTTGTGAAGACCGGAAGCGGCTATTCCCTCGCGAAGCACCCACCGTATTCGAATTTTGCACCCCGAATCGGATTTGCATGGCAGCCGACGGATAGCGCGAAACTGGCCGTTCGCGGAGGATTTGGCCTCTTTTATGATCGCGTATGGTTTGACGCTTTCGTACACGGTTTCCAGGGCAACGTCCCGTACGGCACGTCGCTTAACTACGGCCCGGGGAACTCTTATACCCTGCAGAATCCCTTTCCGAATTTCTCGACCGGCACGTTCCTCCAGCGCTATAGCAATTATGCGTGCGCGCCTGACGGTACGGGCTGCTCGGGGACGGCCTCCGCGCTCAGCACGAACTTCCTCAGCCCGACCATCCACACACCCTTAGTCCGCCAATACAACCTGAACGTGCAGTACGAATTCGCTCCGAAATGGGTTCTGGAGGTCGGATACGTAGGCTCAAGCGGTATCAATCTCATGGACATCTACCGCAACTACAACACGGCGCAGTTGGCATCGCCTGCGCATCCGATCCGCGGGCAGACCGCCAACACGAGGGCGAATATCCGACTTCGCTCGCCTTATCTTGGATACGCGGCTACCGGTTTGCTGGGAACCGACTTTGTAGGCTCCTCGAATTACAACAGCCTTCAGGTCACATTGCGGAAGCAGATGTCGCACGGGTTGACGATGCAAGCGTCTTACACATGGAGCAAGTCTCTTAGCGATTTGTGGGTCACCTCGTTTTACTTGAGCGCGAACAGCAACAATCCGCAAGATTTGCGGCAGCAGTACGGTCCTTCCGGCTTCAATCGGCCACAACGCCTGAGCGTGAATTATCAGTACGATCTGCCCTTGGGCCAGCACGAAGGCGTCACGGGCAAGTTGGCGAGTGGTTGGAGCGTGGCAGGCGTGACAACCGTTCAGGATGGAACGCCCCTGACCATCACCGATGGTACAGGGGGTTCGATCTACGGGACCGGCAATTCACGGGCTGAGGTGTGCCCGAATGTTCCCGTTAGGTCATCTGGTCCCATCACATCGCGACTGAACGGCTACTTCAATCCTGACGCGTTCAAATGTCCACTGCCAATCGTGGGCGACGGCACAGGTTTCGGCAATTCCGGAGTTGGAATGGTGCTCGGACCGGGGCAATTCAACTGGGACATCGCGCTCATCAAGAACACGAAACTGAGGGAGGGGCAATCGTTGGTGTTCCGGACAGAGTTCTACAATGCGTTCAATCACCCGCAATTCGCCAATCCGAACACGGCAAAGGGTGCCGCTCTTGGTCAGATCACGAGCACGAGCGTGAATCCTCGGCTGATTCAGTTTGCGCTGAAGTATATTTTCTAGCCCAGGCGATTTGTCGGGATCGGTGGTAACCCGGTGGCGCAACGATTTTGCGCCGCCGGGCCTCATTTGACGCGCAATCGCACAAACTTTTCCTGTTCGCCAGCCTTTCATTCACAAGGCTCTGCGAGTTCTGCTATTCTGAGGCGTTGCGGGAAGGACGCCTAGGCTTTTGGCGCGGCGCAATACTTTCATAGAAGGGAATCTTCGATCGTGACTTCATCTACGGTTTCCAGCCTCGGTACGAAGCGCGCTTTCAACTTTAACCCCGGACCGGCGGCATTGCCGCTGCCCGTGCTCGAACGCATGAGGGCAGAGCTGCTCGACTATCGCGGCACGGGAATGTCGGTGATGGAGCTCAGCCACCGTTCGGCCGAGTTCGAGGCCATCAACGACAAGGCCGAACAGGGATTGAGGCGCGTAATGGGAGTTCCGGACGACTACGCCGTCTTGTTTCTGCAGGGCGGAGGCAGCCTGCAATTCGCGATGGTCCCGATGAATTTGTATCTGCCGGGCAAGCCCGTGGACGTGCTGCACACCGGCTCGTGGACGAGCAAGGCGATCGGAGAGCTAAAGAAGCTTGCCGAGCACCGGCTGGCAGCTTCGACCGAGACAGAAAAATTCACGCGGCTGCCGCGCAAAGACGAAATCACGCTCGCGCCAGACGCTTCCTACGTCTACGTCTGCACCAACAACACGATCGAGGGCTCGCAGTGGAATACGCTGCCGGAGACGGCCAGCGTGCCGCTGGTGGCGGACATGTCTTCAGACATTCTCTCGCGGCCGACCGATGTAAGGCGCTTCGGGTTGATCTTCGCCGGGGCGCAGAAGAACCTCGGGCCGTCCGGGGTTACGGTCGTAATCATCCGGCGCGATTTGGCCGAGCGCGCGAATGAGAAGGTGGCCAAGATTCTGCAATATCGCACGCACATCAAGGATCGCTCGCTCTACAACACTCCGCCGACGTTCGCCATCTACGCCGTGGGACTCGTCATCGACTGGATCGAAGCCGAAGGCGGCGCTGCGGGAATGGAAAAACGAAACGACGCCAAGGCCCGGCGGCTCTACGACGCCATCGACGCGACCGGATATTACCAGTGCCCGGTCGAAAAAGAGTCCCGGTCGCGGATGAACGTGGTCTTCCGCGTAGCGGGTGGCGACGAAGCGATCGAAAAAAAGTTCGCGCAGGCAGCAGCGGCGGCGGGGCTCATCGGCGTCAAGGGACACCGATCCGTCGGCGGGATGCGAGTGTCGCTCTACAACGCGGTGGCGATCGAGGCCGTCGACGCGATCGTTAGCTTCATGCGCGACTTCGAGCGCAAGAACGGCTGACGACAGCGCCTCACCTTCGCGGGCTCAGCGATCCTGGCCAAAACGCCCGTCAATCTCCACAGGTTCGGCGCGGCCGAACTGCTTCATACTCTGGTGCGGTATCCTAGCGTGCCGTGTGCCGCGACCTGACCGGCATTAGCCGTCACGCTGCACAAGAACCACACCTGTGTGGCAAGAACGCCACACGGCCGTCTTGACTTGTCTCGGCCCCGCCGCTATCGTGCTAATTTCATGGAATCACCCGTGCAGAATGCCTTAACCGAACCCACGCGTGCATCTCGCGGGAAGCACGGCGCAACCGGGCGCGCTCCGCGCAAGGCTCGCTTTGGGCACTCTGCACTGGCGCCCGCCCGCCGCCCCAGCGATGTACGCCCTCCCCTCGATGAATACTTCAATTCCCTCTCCACAGCGCTGGGACCGCAGCACTGGTGGCCGGGAAAGACGCCGTTCGAAGTGGTCGTGGGCGCAATTCTCACGCAGAATACGGCGTGGACCAACGTCGAGCGCGCGATCGCGAACTTGCGCACCGCCAGTCTCCTCTCCCCCGCGGCAATCGAGAAGGTTCCCTTGTGGCGGCTCGAGCGCCTGATTCGCTCCTCAGGCTACTTCCGCCAAAAAGCACGGAAGCTCAAGGCGTTTAGCACGTTCCTGCGGGCGGAGTATGGGGGCTCGCTCAAGCGGATGTTTGGCACTCCCACGCCGGCGCTCCGCGAAAAGCTGCTCGGCGTTTTCGGGATCGGTCCGGAGACGGCGGATTCCATTTTGCTGTACGCCGGCGGCCACGCCGTGTTCGTCGTGGACGCTTACACCAAGCGGATCTTGATGCGCCACGGCTGGGCTGACGACAAGACACGATACGACGACGTTCGCTGGATGTTCGAGCGGAAATTCCCCGGCGACGCGCAGCGGTTTAACGAGTTTCACGCCCTGATCGTGACCACGGGAAAGAATTATTGCCGGACGAAGGAACCGCTCTGCGAACGATGTCCGCTAGGAAGGTACCGCGAGGAGGGCCGGTGAAGACCAAGCGCCCGCAGTGGAAGCGGCAACTGTGGCTGGTGACGGGCGGCGTGATCGTGGTCATGCTCGCGGCCGTGGTGATCACGCTGGGATCCTTCCACACGCCGCTGCGACCCGAGCAGGAAAATGCGTTCGTAATTTTGTTTGCGCTCTCCACGTTGATCGGCGCAGCGCTGCTCGTCTTTACGCTGATCCTCTCGCGCAGCCTGTTGCGATTGTGGGCGGAGCGGCGCAGCGGCCAGATCGGCTCGCGATTCAAGGTCAAGATGGTGCTCGGCGCGATGGGCGTGTCGCTGCTGCCCGTCGTTTTTCTGTTTTTCTTCAGCTATGCGTTGGTAAACCGGACGCTGAACACCTGGTTCCCGCGGCCGCTCGAAATCGCCAACGAGCAGGGACAGGCGCTCGTAGATGAATTCACGACCCGTGGACATACGCGCATGTCCCGGCAGGCCGAGTCGGCCTGCGCCCTGATCGAGCAACAACACGCGTCCTGGAATGACGTGCTCCGCAGCAACGCTCCGGATGCCAACGCGATGTGGTTCGTGAACCCGGACCACTCCATCGGAAAGATGGCGGTTGCGCCAATCGATTCGCGCGCCAGCGTCGCCGCGCAATGGAAACAGTCCCGTACGCTCCCATCGGGAGCTGAAGTCTGGATGGGCCCGGACGGCGCATATCTCGCGAGCCGCGTCCCCTGTCTATCCGGCGCCCTGATTGTGGCGCGGGCCGTTCCGCTCGATTTTTTGCAGCGCTACGACGAAATCGAATCCCAAACCACCATTTACCAGCAGCAGAAACAACATTTGCGTGCCTACAAACGGCAAATCTTGTGGGTTCTCTTGCTGGTGACCATCCTGCTGCTTTTTGCGACCACCTGGGTTGCGTTGTTTCTCTCAAAGCAGGTGACCGTGCCGATTCAGGCCCTCGCGGAAGCAACACGCGAAATCTCCCGCGGAAATTTCGACCATCGCATCGAGGTGCGCGCCCAGGATGAACTCGGGATACTCGTGCGGTCGTTCAACCGCATGACCGAACAGCTCGGCGAAGGGCGGCGACAAATCAACGAGTTTACGCGAAGCCTCGAGCAAGCCATCGAGGAGCGCGAGGGGCGCCGGAAACTGATGGAGGCGATCCTCGAGAATATTCCCACGGGCGTCATTTCTCTCGACGCCTCCGGCGCGGTGACTCGGGTGAATTCGGCGGTCGTCAAGATTCTCGGAGACCACGCCCGCCTAGCTACGGCATTGTCCGAACTCCTAGGCGACGAGGCAGCGAGGGACGTTCTGCACTTGATGCGACGCTCGCTGCGGATGGGAGCTGCCTCCCGCGAAATCGAAATCGCCACCAACGGCCGTCTGGTGCGGACAGCGGTGACGGTGAGTTCGCTCGGACCGCGGCGGTCGAACACGGGATTCGTCGTTGTGATCGACGATCTGACCGACCTGCTGCAAGCGCAGAAGGCCGCGGCCTGGCAGGAGGTCGCACAGCGCATCGCCCACGAGATCAAAAACCCGCTCACACCGATTCAGCTCTCGGCACAACGCCTGCTGCGGTATTTGGACCGGGCGGCGACGGCCCAGGTTGGGGTGCCGCCCACCGAATTCGAAAAACTGGCGGCGGAGTGCGCCCGCCTCATCGAGCGGGAAGTTCAGACCCTCGAATCTCTCGTAAAGGAATTTTCACAGTTCGCTCGATTTCCTGCCGCGCGCCTCGCTCCTGCCGATCTGAATTCGATTGTCGAAAGCGCGCTCGGTCTGTTCCAAGGCCGTCTCGAAGGCATCACGGTGCGGAAGGATCTGTCCACGTCGCTCCCGCCCGTCAAGGCGGATCCCGAGCTGATGCGACAGGTCATCGCGAACCTGATCGACAACGCTGCCGAGGCCATGGAAGCGTCCGCCATCCGCCAGTTGCGCGTGACGACGCGCGCGCGAGCCGACGGTGACGCCGTCGAAGTCGAGATCTGCGACAGCGGCCATGGAATTTCGCCCACCGACAAGGAAAAGCTTTTTCTGCCCCATTTTTCCACCAAGGAGCGCGGAACGGGGCTGGGGCTCGCGATCGCGAGCCGCATCGTCGCCGAGCACAACGGTACGATTCGCGTCGAGGACAACCTGCCAACCGGATCGCGTTTTGTAATTCGCTTCCCTGCGGTGGAAGTAGCGATGCCCACGCAGATGTGATGAGGACAACGGCTCCATGCCAGCAAGCATACTGATCGTAGACGACGAGGGCGGCATCCGCGAGTCGCTCGGAGCACTGCTGCGCGACGAGGGCCACGACGTCGAGACCGCAGCCTCGGGCGAAGAGTGTATCGACCGGCTCGGCCAGCGCCGTTTCGATCTCATCCTCCTCGACGTGTGGCTAACCGGGATGGATGGACTCGAAACGCTCGAGCGCGTGCAGTCGCACGACGGCGCGCCCATGGTCGTCATGATCTCCGGACACGGAAACATCGAGACGGCTGTGCGCGCCACCAAGCTGGGCGCGTTCGATTTCCTCGAAAAGCCGCTCTCGATCGAGAAGGTCGTGCTGGTGGTTCGAAATGCCCTCGAATATCTGCGCCTGGAAGAGGAAAACCGCCGGCTGCGCGCCGAATTGGAGGAGCGCCATCAGATTCTGGGGGCGAGCGTGCCGATGAAAGCGCTGCGGCAGCAGATCGCGCTCACCGCGCCGACCACCGGGCGCGTCCTGATCTACGGCGAGAGCGGCACGGGCAAGGAACTGGTGGCGCGCGCCCTTCACGCGCACAGTCCGCGCAGCGGAATGCCGTTCGTGGAGGTGAACTGCGCGGCCATCCCCGAAGAGCTGATCGAATCGGAGATGTTCGGCCATCGCAAGGGCAGCTTTACGGGCGCGGGCGAGGATAAGGTCGGCAAGTTTCAAAAGGCCGACGGTGGCACGCTCTTCCTGGACGAAGTCGGCGACATGAGCCTGAAAACGCAGTCGAAAGTGCTGCGCGTGCTCGAAGAGCAGCGCGTCGAGCCGCTGGGCTCGAACCAGCCCGTCAAGGTGGACGTCCGCGTGATTGCTGCAACGAACAAAAAGCTCGAGGAGGAAATAGGCCGCAACGCGTTTCGCGAGGACCTCTTCTACCGACTCAACGTGATCCCCTTCTACGTTCCCGCACTTCGCGAGCGGACGGAAGACATTCCCATCCTGGCCGCGCATTTTCTGAAGGGCTATTGCGAGGCCTACGGCAAAAAGCCAAAGGAATTCAGCGCGCCGGCGATGGAAGTGCTGCTCGCGTATCCCTGGCCCGGCAACGTGCGCGAACTAAGAAACTTGGTCGAACGGCTGGTGATCATGTGCCCGTCGCCGCGGATCGAGCCGCACCATCTGCCCCCCGAACTCTTTCGCGGCGCCTCCAAGAGCCCGCAAAGACCGTACGCCAGCCTCCAGGAGGCGAGGTCCGCCTACGAGCGCGAGTTCGTGCTGCGCAAGCTCGAGGAGAATCACTGGAATATGACCAATACCGCCATCGCACTGGGACTCGAGCGCAGCCATCTCTATCGCAAGATGCGCTCGCTGGGAATCGCCCCCTCCAAGGCATCATGACGTCGAACGGGCCCCTCCGGTCACTCGGTGGGTGCGGAACGAACCGGCTCGGCACTCCTTGAAGACGACGTCGCCGTTTGATGTCGCCGTTTAATGACGGCCAACGCTGACCCAACATCGTGGGACTATGAAGAATATGCAAACGAATATGGACCCGGGGGTTCGTAGCGTCGTGGTGCCCTACCGTTCCGTTTCCTTCTGTTGGATTTCGCCAAGTTCTTCCAATTGCCGGTGCCAATCGAGCTGACGGACGAGCGCCGGGCTCTGCCGCCAGTTCGGCTGCACCTTGACGAAGAGTTCGAGGAAGATATGCGCCCCCAGAATGGTTTCGAGCTCTTGACGCGCCTGCGTTCCGATTTTCTTGATCGTCTCGCCGCTCTTGCCGATCAGAATTCCCTTCTGCCCCTCGCGCTCCACGTAGAGCGTGGCCCGAATCCTGATCAGGTCGGCGCCCTCTTCAAAGTTGTCGACGAGCACCGCGATCGCATGCGGCACCTCTTCACGCGTCGCCAGGATCGCTTTTTCGCGCACGATCTCGGCGGCCAGGAACCGCTCCGGCTGGTCGGTGAACTGCTCCGTCGGAAAATAGGGAGGGGCCTCCGGCAGCCGCGCGAGCCATGCGTTCACCAGGTCCAGACAACCTTCTCCGGTGAGCGCGGAGATCGGGAAAATCTCGGCGAATTCGTAGAGGCGTCGGTAGCGGTCGATGAGCGGCAAAAGCTGCGGCTTGCTGATTCGGTCCACCTTGTTCAGCAGTAGGAACACGGGTCCGTGGAAACGCCGTACCCATTCGATCGAGAAGCGGTCGCCCGGGCCGAACTCCACCGAGGCGTCCACGATCAAGGAGAGGATGTCGATTCCTTCAAGGGCGTGTTGCAGCTCGTCCATCATCTGGCGGCTCAGGACATTTTCCGCCTTGTGAATTCCCGGCGTATCGATCAGCACGACCTGCGCGTCGTCGCGATTCAGGATTCCCTGGATGCGGTTGCGCGTGGTCTGTGGCTTCGGCGAGACGATGGCAACCTTGCGGCCGACCAGAGTATTCACAAGCGTGGACTTCCCTGCATTCGGGCGTCCGACGATCGCGACAAATCCTGACTTGAATGCCATGCCGGAATCGATTCTACGCCAAGCAGCGCAAAACGGCCCAGTCTCGGTGAACGAGGATGAGTGTGATTTCAGGCGGCGGGGTCTCGCACGATCTTGACGCGCAATTCGCGCGTGCGCGGACCGTCGAATTCGGCAAAGAAGACGGCCTGCCAGCGGCCGAGCGCGAGGCGGCCGCCTTCGATCCAAACCGTCGCGGACGAGCCCACGAGGGCGGTCTTGATGTGCGAATCGGCGTTGCCTTCGGCGTGCGTGTAAGCGTCGCTGCGCGGCACCAGCCGTTCGAGCGCGGACTCGATGTCGCGGGCCACGGCGGGGTCGTCGCCCTCGTTGATGAGCACGCCTGCGGTCGTGTGTGGCACGTACAGATGACACATGCCGGCGGAACAGCTGGAGTCACGCACCGCCGCTTCGATTTCGGCCGTCACGTTCTTGAGTTCGCAGCGGCGCGATGTCCGGATCGTGAGGGTGCGCGTGAATGCGCGGCCCGGCTCTCGCGTCTTCGGATTCATAGTCTGCAACGATGGTATCGCAACCGAACCAGCCAACGCTGTCCGGAATGTGCCGGCCGCTACCTAGAATGCGAGTGTGGCGGGAATGCGCCCCCGCCAATTGCGCTAGGCGGGGGACGAACAGCGACGTTGGCTAGTGGTGCCCGCCCGTAAGCTCGCGAACGATTTCGCCCACGAAATTCTTGGCGTCTCCGAAGAGCATCAGGGTCTTGTCGAGGTAATACAGGGGATTGTCGATTCCCGCGAAGCCGGGGCTCATGCTGCGCTTGATCACCATCACCGTACGCGCTTTGTCGACATCCAGAATCGGCATCCCGTAGATCGGGCTGCTCTGGTCGGTCCGCGCCGCGGGATTTGTCACGTCGTTCGCGCCGATGATCAACGCCACGTCGGTTTGCGGAAGGTCCGAATTGATGTCGTCCATCTCCCGAAGCCGGTCATACGGGATGTCCGCCTCGGCCAGCAGCACGTTCATGTGTCCGGGCATCCGGCCGGCCACGGGGTGGATGCCGAACGTCACGTTCACGCCCTTCTTGGTCAGGACGTCGAAAAGTTCGCGCACTTTGTGCTGCGCTTGGGCCACAGCCATGCCGTAACCCGGCACGACGACGACAGAGCTTGCTGCCGCTAGAATCGCAGCTGCTTCTTCCGGCGAAGCGCTCCGCACCGTTCTCTCTTCGGCTGCGCCTGCCGCTGCAGCCTGCACTTGTCCAAACGCGCCGAACATCACGTTCGTGAACGACCGGTTCATGGCTTTGCACATGATCACAGACAGGATGAAACCGGACGAGCCGTCGAGCGCCCCTGCAACCACCAGTACCTTGCTGTTGAGCACGAAGCCCAACAAGGCCGCGGAAAAGCCGGCGTAGGAGTTCAAAAGAGAGATCACCGTCGGCATGTCCGCCCCACCGATCGGAGTCACGAGCAACACGCCGAATACCAGCGCCACTACAACCATGATGGGGAAAAGATAGGTGTTGTTCGGATTGACGACGAGCGCGATAGCGATCAGGATCGCCGCAGCCAAAACGGACAAGCTCACAATGTTCTGGCCCTTATACGTAATGGGCCGCTGCGGCAGGATTTCCTGTAGCTTGCCGGCTGCTATCAAGCTTCCAGTGAAAGTCAGGGAGCCGATAATCACTTCAAGCCCGATCTCTCCCATTCCAAATCGGGTGACGTGCGGCACGCCCACGTAATATTCAGCGATGCCGATCATCGCCGCCGAAAGCGCGCCGAAGGCGTGGCTCAGCGCCGTCCGCTGAGGCACTGCGGTCATGCGAACCATGCCGAGGGGCACGCCGATGCCCGTGCCGATGATCAGAGCGATGACGATCCACTTGTACTGGACGACTTCGGGATTGCATAGCGTGGCGCCCACCGCCAACGCCGCGGCAATCTCACCCGCCAGCACGCCGCGTCGCGCCGAGACTGGCGAACTCAGCCACTTGAGCGCCAGAATGAAAAGGACGGCGGCGACGATGTACGTCGAATCGATAAGCTGTTGGGTAACGAGTGGGCTCATGGTTTCTTCGGCCCGCCCGTCTTGAACATGCGCAGCATGCGATCGGTAATGAAGAAGCCGCCGACCATGTTGCTGAACGAGGCGGCCACCGCTATGATCCCCAGCACCGTGGAAAGGGGCGTTTCGTGCCTCCCGGCGATGATGATCGCGGCGACCACCACGATGGCATCGAGCGCGTTCGTGAGCGACATCAACGGCGTGTGCAATAGCGGCGAGACGCGCTTGATCACTTCAAACCCGACGAATCCCGCCAGTATGAAGACGTAGAGGTTTGATAAGAAGTCTGCAGGCACAATCTCCTCCTTATGACTGAGGCGCCAGGGCCGGTAACGAAAAGAATTCCCGCACCCGCGCATTCACCACTTCCCCGCCGCGCGTCAGCAGGGTCTCGCGCACGATCTCGTCCTGTAGATTGAGCTGCACCTTGCCCTCTTTCACGAGGTGCACGAGAAACGCCGTCAGATTCCGCGCATAGAGCTGGCTCGCGTGATATGGCACGGTGCTCGCCAGATTGATCCAGCCGATGATCGTGACGCCTCCCGTCACAATCTTCTCTTCCGCTCGCGTCAGCTCGCAGTTGCCTCCGCGCTCTGCGGCAAGATCCACGATCACCGATCCAGGGGCCATGGCCCGAACCATGTCCGCCGTCACCAAGGTGGGTGCTTTCTTTCCGGGCACCACCGCGGTCGTGATTACGACGTCGCTTTCTGCCACCACGCGCCCCAGCAACTCGCGTTGCCGGGCGTAAAACGTCTCATCCTGCGCCGTCGCATATCCGCGCGCGTCCTGCGCGCCCGCGGCCTCGATGGGGAGTTCCACGAATCGCGCGCCGAGGCTGTGCACCTGTTCTTTCACCGCGGGCCGCAGATCGTATCCGGAGACCACCGCGCCGAGGCGCCGCGCCGTGGCGATGGCTTGAAGTCCGGCCACTCCGGCACCGATCACCAGCACGCGTGCCGGTGTAATCGTGCCCGCCGCGGTCGTCAGCATGGGCAAGAACCGCGGCAGCACGTCGCCGGCAATCAGTACGGCCTTATACCCGCAAGCGGTCGCCATCGACGACAGCGCGTCCATGCTCTGCGCCCTCGTGGTGCGGGGCATCATTTCCACCGAAAAGGACATCACCCCTGTGCCGGCCACTTCCTGCACCACTTCGCGAGTCCCCAGCGGACGCAGGAACCCGATCAGCACTTGGTCCCGCCGCATCAGCGGAACATCGGCTTTGCCGGTCTTGTCGTTCGAGCCGTAGCACAGCACCTGTACGACGATTTCCGCCGTGGCGAATACCGCCGCCCGGTCCGGAAGGATCTTCGCGCCCTTTTCCGCATACGCAGCGTCCGGATATCCGGCCTCGACCCCCGCTCCCTTCTCGACGACGACTTCCATTCCGGCCTTCGCCAGGTTCGGAATCACCGAGGGAACGAGCGCGACGCGCCGCTCTCCGGGAAAGCTCTCTTTCGGAACGCCTACAATCACGAAGACTTCTCCCTTCCAGGTCCCCTGCTCATTCGCCTACCCCATTCACTCAGTTGCTTCCCGGGGGCTGTCTGGCTCGTCACGCACCCGATTCGCACCAGCGAGATTTACGGGGGGCAATCCTGACAACGTTGTCGGCCGAATTGCAAGCCCCCCATTTTATACATGTCGCCGAATATGTCCACCGCAAGTTTGCCATGACGAAAAAAGGCGGCACGCGCGACTTGCACTCTAAGGGCGCAAACGCACTTTGGGAAGGATCCTCAGATTGAGACGAATCCGGGATGCACACTCGCGTACGTTCGGAAAAGGAGTCCAGGAACCTGCGCCGCGCGCTTGCTTACTGCGACTGCGCCGGTGCGGATGGCGCATCGACGCTGTCGCCGATGGCATCACCGGTCACGACCATCTCAACGCGGCGGTTCTTCTGCCGTCCCGCCACGGTATCGTTCGAAGCGATCGGCTTTGTCTCCCCGAAGCCTTGCGCGGTCACCGAACCCGCCGGCACCATCTGATCGACTAAGTAGTCACGCACCATGCCCGCTCGCTGCTCGGAAAGATGCTGATTGAATTCGACGCTGCCCACGCTGTCCGTATACCCTTCCACCTGGATCTTGAGCCCAGGATACGCCAGCAGGATGCCCGAAATCTTGGCGAGCTTCTCGCGGGCCGCGGGACGCAGCGTGTAGCTGCCGGTGTCAAACAGCACGTCGGACATATTCACGATCAATCCCCGCACGGTGTCGTTCGTCTGCAAAACCATGCTCAACTGCTTCAAGAGCTGGGCGCGCAGCTGGGCCTTCTCGGCTTCCGCCTGCGACGCAGCCTGCTTCGCTCTTGCCGCTTCCGCTTCAGCCTCGGCTTTCTGCTGTGCGGCTAGTTGCGCCGCCTGCTCCGCTTGCTGCTGCTGGGCCAGGGCTTTCGCCTGAGCGGCTGCCGCGTCCGCTTCCGCCTGCGCTTTCTGTTGCGCGGCCAACTGCGCGGCCTTTTCCGCCTGCTGCTGTTGCGCCAGAGCCGCAGCGCGCGCCGCCTCGGCCTCGGCTTTCTCGCGCGCGGCCTTCTCCACGGCAAGCTGCGCCTCGAGCTTCGCCTTCTCGGCTTCCGCAGCCTGCTGCTTGGCCAGGGCTTCGCGCTCTTCGGCGGCCTTGCGCTCCGCGTCCCGGCGCGCGTCGTCAATCCGCTTTACCGCAATGGAACGGGCATCTTCGGCGGTCTGCACCGCTTCGCGCGCGTACACGTCCACGCTCTTCCGCGGCGCCTTACGCCTCTCCGAATCTTCCGCCTGCTTCAGCAGTTCCTGCGCCTTCTGAAAGCTAGGCACGGCGTATTGCGGAGCGCCCGCCGATTGCGAGATCGCCACCGCGTTGCGCGCCTCGTATAGGCTCAGTGGAACTCGCGGATCGAGGCTCGGCGCCTGCCCGCCTGTGGTGACAGTGGTATAGTTCCCGTGCCGCAGCAAGTCGAACCTCGCGTCCACCTGTTCGACGTTCCCTACTGTGTCCGGCCGCACCTCGTTCTCCATCACCACTACGTCGCTCGGCTGCGTCACGGCGAAATACGGTTCCGCCGTCACGATCATGGCAAAGGCCGGGAACGCCGTTGCCGCGTCCACCTTCGCCTTCGAGCCCGACAGCTCCACTTCACCGAGGTTCGACGCGCGCCCTTCCGGCGTGACGGCCCACAAAACGTACGTCAGGTACTGCGGCCCGTATTTCGTTGCGGACAGCATCTTTTTGAACTTCGCAGAAATGCTGACCACGCCCTTCTTGCGCTCGACGCGCGCTTCGCCTTCGGCGTACGGCATCAGCACCGTGCCCTTGAAATCGATCGGCGTCGACCCGCTGGCGTGGCTGTAGTTGATGGCCTTGGTCGTTGGCGCGACCACCGTGACCCGATAGAGCGGACTCGACTGGCTCTGCTGGTCCGTCGGATTGTTCTGGCCCCCTCCGGCCTGTGCCGCCTGTGTCGCCGGAGCCTGCGGGCGCGCGTGCAACTGCCTCGGCGCCAGCGATACAACCAGGAGCGCACCTATCGAGACTGCGAAATGGGTCCGTTTCATGCTGATTCCCTCATTCGGTTTAGGTTCCTCGGATTTCATCTACAAGCGTAGCAGGCGCCGCCGCCGCAGCGTCGCCCAACAGCGCCGTCTGTGCCCAATAAATCAGAGGCAGTCGCAGCACCTAAGTGCCGTATTCTCAACCGCCGTTTGAAAATTCCCCTCGATTATGCGAGTTTGATTTTCGGTCCGTCGTCTACAAGAAAGGCGGCTGCAACGTCTCCCGTGAAACGACTGCTCCGTCTCGCTTTCCTGCTGCCCCTCGTTCTCGCCACTCTCGGTGTCGCGCCCTCCGCCCTGGCCTGGGGATGCAAAGGCCATCAGATCATCGCCCTGATCGCCGAAGCCCATCTCACCCCTCGCGCGCGCTCGATGGTGTCTCAGATCCTCTCCGCCAGCCCCATCAGTCCGAGCCTTTCCCGCTACTGCCGCGAGAGCGGCCTCGATCCATTCGTCGATTCCTCGACTTGGGCCGACGACATCCGCAGCCTCCGGCCCAATACCGCGCCCTGGCATTTCATTGACATCCCCCGCGGCGCGCGCCGCGGCAACCTCGCTCGCTATTGCCGGCCTGCCGACGGCTGCCTCACGTCTGCCCTCGCCGCGCAACTTCGCGTCCTCAAAAATCCTCGCGCTGACGCGACAGATCGAGCGGATGCCCTCCGCTTCGTCATTCATCTCGTCGGCGACCTCCATCAGCCCATGCACGCCGTCACCAATAACGACCGCGGCGGCAACTGTGTCCCGGTTTCCTTTTTCGGTCGCTCCCCGCAGCAAACCGATCCGATCCGCGAGAACTACAGTCCCAATCTTCACGAAGTCTGGGACGTTGAGATCGTGGAGCGTTCTTCGCGCGGCGAAACGCCGCAACAGCTAGCACGCGCACTCGAGCGGAAATTCCGCGGCCGCATGTCCGCATGGAAAACTCAACGCCCGGATTTTGCTGAGTGGGCCTGGGAGACTCAGGCTCTGGCGAACACGATCGCTTTCGGCCGACTCTCGCGCGAAATTCCGATCGAGCCGCCGCGCGACGTGGCGACGTGCGCCGACGACAACCACATTTCTTCCCGCATGTTTCGCCTTCACGAAGATCTCGGCCCCCGCTACCAGTCCGCCGCCGCGCCGGTCGTCGATGAGCAGTTGGTCAAGGCCGGCGTCCGCCTCGCCGCTCTCCTCAATTCCCTCTGGCGCTGACGCACCCCTCCCCTGAGTTTGCGCGTGTCTTTAGATTTCTCGACGAAGGGCGTGCGGCGCCAGACGGATGTTTGGCGCCGGTGTTAACTGCTCTCGCGCAGAACCTCGGCGAGATTCATCTGTCGAATGGCGCTGCCAGCGAACGCCCCGTTCATCCGCCGGTGGCAAATCCCGGATACAGCGTCATCCCGCCGTCGACGTAGAGCGTGGTTCCCTGCACGTAGTCCGCGGCGTCCGACGCGAGCCAAACCGCCGCACGGCCGATGTCCTCCGGCTGCCCGATGCGCTTGTCGGGCACCAGAGTGAGCAACTTGTTCAGCGCCTGCGGCGTGCCCCACGCGTTGCGATTGATCGGCGTCTGAATCGCGCCCGGCGCGATTGCGTTCACCCGGATCTTGTGCGGAGCGAGTTCCTGCGCCATCGTCCGCATCAGCATGTCGACTCCGCCCTTGCTCGTCGCGTAGTTCGCGTGACCGGCCCACGGAATTTCTTGATGCACCGAGCTCATGCAGATAATTTTTCCGGCAGCAGCCGAGACCTCCGGGCGCACTCCGCGCCGGATGAATTCGCGCGCAGCTTCTCGCGCGCACAAAAACTGTCCGGTCAGGTTGACGCTCAGGACGTGGTTCCATTTCTGAAGCGACATCTCGACGAACGGCGAGTCGTCCTGCAGGCCGGCGTTGGCGCACAATATATCGATCGTCCCAAACTCGCGGAACAACGCGGCGTACATCGCCTGCACCTCGCTCTCGCTCGACACGTCGGCCTTCACCGCGATCGCTTCTCCGCCCTTGCGCCGAATGTCCTCCACGATCGCCGTCGCCGCTTCCGGATGGACCACATAGTTGACGGCCACCCGCGCGCCCGCCTCGGCGAAGCTTCGCGCCACCGCCTCTCCGATACCTGAATTCGCGCCGGTAACCAGCGCCGCCTGTCCTGCCAATGGCTTGTCGATCATCGTTTGAGATATCTCCTTGTCCCGGCCCTCGCGGCTTACCCGGCGCGATGGACTGCCGGTCCCTTGGCCAGGGCTAGATTGTGCGCTGTGTTGATCACCGCCACGTGGGAAAATGCCTGCGGAAAATTTCCCAGCATCCGCTTGTTCCTCGGATCGTACTCTTCCGAGAGCAGGCCCACATCGTTGCGCAGGCTCAGCAAACGCTCGAAAGTAGCGCGCGCCTCGTCCCGCCGGCCCATCATCGCGAGATTGTCCGCATACCAGAACGTGCAGGCCAGGAACGCTCCCTCGCCGGGCGCCAGGCCGTCCACTTGATTCTCCGTCTGGTAGCGGAGCAGCAATCCCTCGTGCATCAACTCGCGCTCGATCGCTGCCACTGTCGACTCCATCCGCGGGTCGGAAGCATCGATGAATCCGACCATCGGCATCATCAGCACCGAAGCGTCCAGATGGTCCGACCCATACGATTGGACGAACGCTTTGCGCCTTTCGTTGTAACCGTTTTTCAGCACGTCCGCGCGGATCTCTTCCCGCAGGGCCTTCCACCTCTCGACGGGCCCTTCGCAGCCGAACCTCTCGATGCACCGCACCGCGCGGTCCGCGGCCACCCACGCCATCGTCTTCGAGTGCGTGAAATGCCTGCGCGGTCCGCGCACCTCCCAGATACCGTCATCGGGCTCTCTCCACGCGCCTTCCAGGTAATCCATCAGCACTTGCTGCAGGTTCCAGGTCTCGCCATCGCCCCCCAGCTGCTTGTGCGCGGCGTACAGCGTGTCCATCACCTCGCCGAAGACGTCGAGCTGGAACTGCTGGTGTGCCGCGTTGCCGATCTTCACAGGCGCGCTCTTTTCATATCCGGACAGCCACGGCACTTCGAGTTCCGGCAGCCACCGCTCGCCTGCGACTCCATACATGATCCGGATCTTGTGCGGTTCTCCCGCCACCGCTCGCAGCAGCCATTCGCGCCACGCCGCTGCCTCTTCTTTGTGGCCGGTGATGTACAGCGCCCACAGCGTGAAGGTCGAATCCCTCAGCCAAGCGTAGCGATAATCCCAGTTGCGGTTGCCTCCTAGCCGCTCGGGCAATGAAGTGGTTGGGGCGGCGACGATGCCGCCGGTGTAACGATACGTCAGCGCCTTCAGCGTGATGAGCGAGCGGACCACCGCCTCATGCCACGGCACGGGCACGTCGTAGCGACCCACCCACGCGCGCCACCCTGACTCCGTCTCGCTCAGCATGCGCTCCGGGCGCTCGTTCCTGGGCTCGGCTTCGTGGGAGGGATAGTAGGTCAGCGTGAACGGCACCTTCTGGCCTTCTCCGACGTTGAACTCGGCAAGTGTGCTGAAGTCTTGGCTATACAGTCGCACCGGAGTCCTCAGTTTCAGCGCGTCCGGTCCGGCGACCGCCCGCAGCCCGCCTCGGTCCGCAGTGACCCACGGCACGAGACTGCCGTAATCGAACCGAAACTTCACTTGCATCCGCATCGGCACGCGGCCCTTGCGCCCCTCCACAATCCGCACGACGTCCACTTGCCGCGGACGCTCTCGAATGGGCATGAAATCGATCAGCGCCACGGTGCCATCCGCGGTATCGAATTCCGTCTCGAGCACCAGCGTGTTCTCCCGGTACTTCCGCCGCACGCGCTTCACCCCGCCGGCCGGCGCGATCTGCCAACGGCCGTTGTTTTCGTCGCCCAGCAGCGCGGCAAAACACGCCGCCGAATCGAACCGCGGCACGCACAGCCAATCCAGGGAACCGTCCTTCGCCACCAGAGCCGCCGTGCACGTATTGCCGATCAGTGCATAATCCTCGATTCGCGTGATCATTCAATCGCTCCTCGTCATTTCGATCCATTCTATTCCCGCGTTTCCGCCCACCTCAAATCTATCTCGTCCCGTCCGCGGCGCAGTTGCGCCCGATGGTGAACGCACGCGCGGTCCGCGGCAAGCGCGACGCCGCCTCCGATTGTCTACGCGAACAACCGTTTGAATTCCGCGCGGCAATATGCCAGCCTGAAATGTGCGGTTGCAGCGGAATTGCGGTAGCGAAGGGAAGGAGGCAAAGCAGCGGCGATGATCCGGGAATCAACGCTCGGTTTCGCGGGAATACTTGGACGCTTACCGGCCCGCTACCCGCCTCTGTTCACTCCGGCCGTCACCTTCCAGATCGCTACAACTCCGGAAACCGAATTCGCGCTAAATCCTTGCAAACAAAGGGCCGGGTACAATCCTAATCGCTACACTTTTGCAGTCGGCCGCAATCAGAATCCGAATGCCAAAATGGCCGCACGTGCTCCATTTGGCGCCCGCCAAATTCGAACCAAACAAGGTACACTAGCCGCTTCGGAGGCTACATGTTGCGGGTAGGATTGATTGGCTGGCGAGGCATGGTCGGCAGCGTTCTTCTCGAAAGGATGCGCCAGGAAGGCGACTTCGCCGGCCTCGAGCCCATCTTTTTCTCGACCTCGAATGTCGGCGGCGCCGCGCCCAAGGAAGCGGGCGACAGCGCCGTGCTCGAGGACGCGCGAAATCTCCGCGAACTCGCCGCGTGCGAGATCCTCGTCAGTTGCCAGGGCGGAGAATACACCACCGAAATCTACGCTCCGCTGCGCAAGAGCGGCTGGCAGGGCTACTGGATCGACGCCGCTTCCACGTTGCGCATGAGCGACGACGCCGTCATCGTCCTCGATCCGGTCAACGCCAACGTCATCGAGCAGGGACTCTCGCGCAGGCTGCGCACCTTTGCGGGCGGAAATTGCACCGTCAGCCTGATGCTCATGGCTGTTAGTTCCCTCTTTCAGGCAGGCCTGGTCGAGTGGATGACCACCATGACTTACCAGGCTGCATCCGGCTCGGGCGCCGCCAAAATGCTCGAGCTCGTGAAGCAGATGGAGTTCCTCACCGATTCAACGCGCAAGACTCCGTCTGAAAACGCCCTGGAGGTTGATCGCATGGTGATCGGCGCGCAGCGGGCGCGCTCGCTTCCC
>DATLWP010000233.1:0-6919 GCA_035576265.1 Candidatus Polarisedimenticolia bacterium | reverse complement strand
AGCCACTTGCATTGGCCGCAGTGATTGCACGACTCCATCGTGCGTTTGAACTCTTCGAGCGGCAGCATTGGCAAGTCTCCGCGGCGCAAGCGCCTAGAAGCAAAGCTTCCCCGGGTTCAGAATTCCGTTGGGATCGAAAATGCTCTTTAGGGTTTTCAACATCGCTGCGCCGTCCGCGTAGTTACGGTAAACCATGGGCGCCCACGGCCCATACGGGCGGCTGAAAAAGGCGCCCTTGCTCATCAGGGTTTCCGAGGCGCTGAGGAAAAGTTCGCCTGCGGCTGCCGCTTCTTCCTTGTTCGAGCTCTCGAAAGGCAACAGGAATGCGCAGTGCGCTTCGCGGCCTTGTACCAGAGGCTGGACGTACGCGCCATACTCGAGTCCGCGACAGCGGGATTTTGCGACGATATCCTGCATCATCTCCACGAAATAGCCGGCCTTACTGAGAGGCGCGAGAAAGAAAAGTTCGTAGCAGCGATCCGTCCGGCGGAGTTTCCAGTAGGGCTCCTTGCTCCAAGGGCGTGATATGACTCGGAGGACAGCCTCCTCCAGACCGGGCGCTCCCGGCAGACGCGTCTGCGCTTGCAAACCGAGGCTCCCGCAAACCTCGCTCAGGTATTGCTCTTGGATTGCCACGCGTTCGGCGGCGCGCCGCTGATATCCCGCGACGCATGCGATGATTGTCCAGGGTGGCAGTGCAGCCTTTAATGATGCGAAGTCTTTGCGTGCATCCTCCGCCAGAAGCGTGGCTAGGCTGGCGTCGTTTAGCGCGAGGCACTCGTCCACGACGCGCTTCCTCAGCAGGGCGTCGAGAGGAGCAGACAACTGTTCAGGCCGATCCAGCGGTATGAAATAGAGCTTCCGCAACGTCGGCAGGACTTCTGTCCTGATGACGCCCCAGGTGACAAGTCCCATGGTCCCTTGAGCAGCCGACAACAGCCGATAGTAATCAACGGCCCCCGGGCCCCAGGGATTGACCTTGGCGGCTTTCAACGACTCCGGAGGTCCGGGGCCGGATGCCGAGCCGGTCCTGAATTCATCGCCGCTGCCGTATATGACCTCCACGGTGAGCAGCGGGTCCATGGAATCGTACTGATACTTCGGAATCAGTGTTGCCTCGCGCTCGAGACAACTCGTCACTACGGACTTGTTGGCGCGCGATGCGAGCGGCGCGTTCAGCCGCATACCCTGCCCCTCCAGGGCCGGCACCAGTTCGCCAAACGTGACGCCGGGCTCGACCATCGCGCATCGGCTGACGGTGTCCACCTTGATGACCTGCCGCATTCTGCGAAAATCGACGACGATCCCGCCCCGGCTGGGCAGCGTGTCCCCGTGGAATCGCGGCGGGCCGGAACTGACTGGCACGAGCGCTATTCGGTGTTGATTCGCGATGCGGACAATGGCGCAAACTTCTGCTTTGCTACGTGGGAAAACGACGAAGTCAGGACACGTCCCGGTGACCAGGCTGCAATCGAGGGCAAAACTCTTCAGGGTCGCAGCGTCGTTCGAAACGTTTTCCGCGCCGACCGCGCGTTTCAGTTCCTGATCGACGGAGGAGTCGACATCGCGTGCAAGCATCCTCGTTCCTTCATCCCCTGGCTCGCGCCGATTTCTGACGATGGAGATTCTCGGCGCCGTTAGCCAGGGTCAGAATCCGGGCCGCACCCGGAACGGTGTGCGTACGTTCAAGGGACTTCGGATTCCCGCCGCGAGAATCAAGAGCCGCATCAGGAAGCCGCCAAAAAGCAAAAACACACCGGCAATGAGCGGCGCCAGCGATTGCGAGCTGCCCTCGTGTGTCATCCAAGCGAAAAATTCGATCACCACGGGTACCAAAAGGCCGGCCCCGAGCAAGCCGCCCCAGAACAAACCGGACAGCTTGCCCTTGAGGAGTAATCCGACCGCCTCCGGCGCGCGATCAAACACCAGGGTCAGATAAAGATAGATGGCGATCCCTTCGAAGACGAGAAGGATCATGTCCGCGGACTCGAGGTGAGTCAGGAATGTCGCTGTTTCTGAACTGCCGATTCCCATCACCGACCCCACGATGGGCGTAATGAAAAACACGCCGCCGATTCCCGTGGAAACCGCCGAGATCAAGAACAGCACGGGAAGCAGGGGATTGTTCCAAAACGGCCGGCTGACCACGATGCCGATCAGAATACCGGTGTAGATGCAAGTCGCCACCGCGAAGATGAACGTGATCGCCTCCAAGGCCGTGCGCACCCCTTCGCGTGAACCGAGAACGCTGCCAAACGGCCACACCCACAGAATGGTGACGAATCCGCCGGAGATAATCAGCGCCGACACGATGAAGAACCCGCGCGAGATCCACGATGTGCCCGGGTGCAGCATCGCGCGGAAGAACTTGGTCGGACGTCCCAGGTCCATAATCAGGAACAGGGTGGAAAAGGCCACGGCCGGCACCCCGAAGGCAATGGCTATTTTGGCCGGGATCACGTATCCCGCGAAATCCCCGAGAATTCCTACGATGACGGCGCCTGCGCCAGTGCCGGCGAGAAAAAGGTACGCTGCAATCTTCCAACGCCACACGGATTGCGGGGCGGTTTCCATGGGTTCTATTCCTTCTGCGGCGGTTTAGTTGGCGGTTCGGTCGACACGATGGAACGGCCGGCCGGCAAATAATGAGTGTTGGGGTTCGTGCCGAACTCGGGGTTGAGCTGAAACGCCTGCGCGCGCGCAACCAAGTGCGCCACCTCGCTGTTCGGGTCGTCGAGATCGCCGAAAAAGCGGGCCTTGGCCATGCAGTTTATGACGCAGGCGGGCGTGGCCTCCCGGTCGACGCCGGGCGTCAGCCCCTTGGCCAAGCCCGCGTCGATGCGGTGCCGGCAGTAGTCGCACTTCAGCACCACGCCCTTTCTTTGTTCTTCGTAGCCGACTTCCTCGTAGGGCGTGAGCCCCTGATCGCCGAAGTACCCTCGCTTTTCTTCGACGAAATAGCGGGCTCCGTACGGACACGCGATCATGCAGTATTTGCAACCGATGCATTTCTCCTCATCGACGTACACGATGCCATCCTCGCGTTGCTGCGTGGCTTTCGTGGGGCAGACTTGCTCGCAGGGCGGGTTATTGCACTGCATGCATAGCAAAGGCAGATTGACGCGCGTCACGTTCGGGTACGTCCCGACCTCGGTGACCTCAACTCGGGCAAGGGTAACGCCCGGAGGCGTCGCATTTTCCGCCTTGCAGCTCGTCTGGCAGCCGTAGCAGCCGATACACTTCAACAGGTCGATCACCATTCCCCATCTCGGCATCGTCTTGCCTCGCTTTCGCCCAGCGCTGCTGCCTGACTCTCTGAGTTGCCGTTGCCTCGGGATGCTGCTTGAATTCTCCCGGCCGAGCGGCGCAACTCAAGCCTTATAGATCCTTACCTTGGCGCAAAGATCCATGTTCAGGTTTCCGGGGTCCAGGTGTTCGTAATCGACCTCGATCAGTTCGTTATAGAACACGCCCTTGCCTTTCGCGATCGGCATATCGTTGGACCAGTGGCCGGCCAGAGACGCCACCGCCACGCCCTCCGGATGGATTCCCTCGGTCATTTTCAGCTTGCCCTTGACTCTGCGCTTGTAGTTGGATTCCACCCAAACCATGTCGCCGTCTTTCAGGCCTTTCTTCCTGGCCGTTGCGGCGTTCACGGCTATGTTGTAGGAGTAATCGTTCATCTGGGCGGCTTCGTCGAGCCACGGATTCTCCAGCGTCAGGGAATTCGTGTGGACCGTGTCTCGATAGTAGAAGCTGATGAGGTCATACTCCGGATCCTTGCACTCGTGCGACGGGCACGGGTTCCAATCCGGCAGCGTCTGGTACGCGTTGTAGTTCAGGTCGTTCTCGATGCCGAATTCCTTGGCGACCTCCCGCACCTGCTCGCCGGTAGTCTTGAATATCTCGAAGTAAACGGGAACCCGGACTGGCGTCCGGCTGCGCCAGTAGACCTCCTCCGCCTTTTTCGGCCAGTTCATCACGCCGTTTTCCTTGAACCATTCCAAGCCGTGGGCTGCTCCGAAGAAGTTCTTCAACGCGCTGTCCACGATCTCCTCGAATTCGTACTTGACGTCCGGCTTGAGCCGGTACGGATCTTTCAATTCGAAGTGCGTGTTGTAGGCGTCGTTGATGTGCTCGAGCAATCCCATCCGGTAGCCGATTTCGTACATCACCCTCAGGAAATCGCGCCGCTGCCCGACCGCTTTCACCACCGGCTGGCGAATCGGCCAGCTCCAGTTCCCCATGCTGCCCGGATGATTGAAGATGAAGGGATAGTTGGGCGAGGGGAAAAGTCGCTCCAGGTAGCATGTATCCGGCAACACGAGGTCGGCAAAGTCGGTCATCTCGTTCTTGAAGATATCGAACGAGATGATGAAGACGTCCTTGAACGCATCCGCCACTACATCCTTGTTGCCCACGCTCATGATGGCGTTGGCCCCGAAATTGATCATCGCTTTGGGCCGGCGCTTGATATCGAACCGGTTCCACCATTTCTCTCGATCCGCAGCTCCGTAGAAGGGCGACGTCATCGCCCAAGGAAAGAATTCGCGCATGCCGATCGTCGTTGGCGCGGCCGCGTCGTTCGCCGGGAATGGTTTGTGCGGATGCATCCACGTGCCCGTGATCATCAATCCATCCGGCGTGGGCTCCGGCGCGTAGTAGGGCCGACCGGTTTCCGGATGGCCGTGACAGACGGGGTTGAAACCCAGCGCTCCGCCAACATTGTCCGCCGACCCCACCAGGTGATTGAGCAGGTCGATTGCCACGCAGTTCCACGTCGAGTTCTTGTGGCCCTGCGAGCCGCGGAAATATATGGCCGCGGCCGGGCGGTAGGGAAATTCCTCGCCGTCGATCATGATCGTGCTGCCGACGCGTGCCGCCTCGCCGAACTCCCGGGCCAATCTGCGAATATTCGCTGCTCCAATCGTCGTGATTCCCGAGGAATATTCCGGCGTGTACTTCTTCAGATGCTCCTTCAGGATCTGGAATCCCGGCTGCACTTTGACCCCGTTCACCGAAAAAGTGCCAAGCAAGGCCATGCCGTCTACCGGCGCCGTGTCAAAAGTCTTCGCGGAGCCTCCCGTTTCATCCCAAACCAGAGGCTTATTCGTCGCCGCGTCCCGCAGATAGTGTCCGTCTTCTTTAACCAGATACGCGGCGTTCGTGCACTGCTTCAGGTAATGCTGGTCATAAATTCCAAGTTCGTTCACCAGCACGTTGGCCATCGCCAGCGCCAGCGCGGCATCTGTCCCAACACGGATGGGCACCCACTCGTTGCCCTTGCCCGCCGCAAAGTTGCACATCGGGTCTACGACCACCATCTTCATCCCGCGCGCCCGCGCGTCCGCCGCCAGTTGCGCGTTTTGGTTGGCAACGTGACCCGCGGAATGCCCCTTGCTGGCTCCGAAGTAGATGGCATAGTTGCAGAACTTGAAGTCCGGGACGAGCGACCACGAAGCGTGCATCAGGCCGCCGATCTGGTGTGCTCCCGACCCGCAGTGAATGCCGCCGCCGCCCACCCATACGGCGTTCGCGCCGAAAGCCTCCGCGAACGTAAACAATCCGCAGTGCATTTCGGAGGCGCACGTTGTGGTGCCCTGCAGAAACAGTTCCCCGGGATCGTGCTCGTAGACCTCTTTCAGCTTCTTGACGGCGATGTCGAGCGCTTCTTCCCAGGAAACCTCAACCCAGCCCGGATCGATGCCGATGCCCTTCTTGGGATTCGTTCGTTTCAGCGGCGCGTTGACGCGGTTGGGATCGTACAGCGTCATGATGCCTGAGACGCCTTTCGCGCACAGTCTCCCCTCGCCGCAGGCGCTCTCCGGATTACCCTCGATCTTGGTCAGCACGCCGTCCACGTTGTGCGCAAGGATCGAGCAGTTGCCGTAACACAGGCTGCAGGAGGAAGGGATCCATCTGTCCGATTTGCCGTTTGCGGGTACTCCCGCGTTTGCTTTCTCAACGGTTAACATCGAGTGCCTCCGTGATCGTCGCGGCATCCGACGATCCTTTCTGCTCTGTGCCGTGCGTTCGATCGGACATGCAGCTCCCTCAACCTTCCGGCGGCCGTGGGCTCACCCCTTTATGCGATTGCCGCGAACGCCCCTTGGGATACCGGCGCGATGCAAGAACCACGAACGACAAAACACCTTCGCGGCCGTCACCGAATCGTCATGGTGCGCGATCTTCGACAAGCAGCCCATTCCCTCTGGCTTGCGGGAGAGCGGCGGATATCCCGGGGCACAGAAATCATGAGTTGTCCTGCGTAGGATTCGGTAGCTAAACGGGAATCTATCCAGCGGTCGCTGGAATGTCAAGGCAAATATCCAGCGGTCGCTGGACAAGTACTGATGTGTCTGATTCTTACGGTCCCGCTGCCCACCTTCGTCCCCCGCGCGAACTTTCCCCGCCATCGGAACTCAAGCGCGAGCCCCAGGGGGTTCGTGTATGAACGTCCGCGGGAGCTCCACTCCGTCTCTGACAAGACACCCATAGAGCAAGGCAATATTTCTAGACACGAAATCTGAAGCGTGCTAAACGGATACCGTCGCGTCGCCGCCACCCAGGAGGAGCTTCCGTGAGAAAGCCAGGACCGGCCCGTCCTTTGTCGTTTCTTCGTTTCGAGAGTCTGGCCGCAGCGTGTGCGCTGCTGCTCGCCGTGGCAACTGCGATTCTCGCGCGTGCGCCAAGTGCCGCTCCGCAAGCGAGCGCGGATAGGGCCGAAGACGGCAAAGTGATCGGCGTCGCTTTCGACGGCCGCATGGTCTCGAACCTCGAGAAGTCGGTCGCCTTCTACAAGGCCATAGGCTTTGTGCCCGTCGAGGGAGTGAACTCCGCCTGGCGCAGCGATGAAGTGATGAACCGCATTCACGGCACCAAGAACGTTGAGTCCCGCATGGCGAAGTTCACGCTCGAC
>DATLWP010000232.1:0-9046 GCA_035576265.1 Candidatus Polarisedimenticolia bacterium | reverse complement strand
CCGCACCACCCGAACGACCGAAGATTGTCCACTGCGATCTCGTGAATATTGGCGCCTGTCGCAGTGCCAAATGCCGCTGTTTCATCGCAACCGTTGCATATGGCAGGAGGATCGGGTGCATCCATTCCGTCCTCATTTGGTAGGCGAATTGCCCTCGCGATGGAGCGGTCACAGGACTATCTCGAGCCGACTAATGCCGTGTTGCAAACTGAATCGTCCGTGGCATGATAGGACCCGCGCGAGCTGCTTGCGACGCTCGCAAATTCATTCGCTAGGAAAAAAGACTTGTATGAATCCTCCAGGTCCTATTCAGCCTATGAACTGCACGCCGGCGGGCTTTGACCCAGCTCGCGATCTCCCCAAGGGCTTTGTCGATTTTCTTTTGCCGCTGCACCGGGCCTTCACCTCTCGCCAACGCGAACTGGTCCAGAAGCGGGCTGCCGCGCTCGCGGCCGCGCACCAAGGTAAGTTGCCGGATTATCTGCCTCCTTCCCCCGCCACGAAGGAGAACTGGCAGATTGACCTGCCGGTGTGGTGCCAGGACCAGCGCAATCAGATGACCGGTCCGGCGGATGATGCCGAGCTCGTCGTCAAAATGCTCAACTCCGGCGCCCCGGGCGTGATGCTCGACCTCGAAGACTCCACGGCCAATGCTTGGCCGCACTTGATGCTGGGCGTCGCGAACATCCTCTCCGCGCTGGGCGGCAAACTTGCGTATTTCGACTCTAAGCGCAACCGCAACGTCTCGATAGCGCCGAGCAAGTCTGTCATTTTCCTTCGCCCCCGCGGGTTGCATCTGCACCAGGCTGGCGTGCTCCCGGACGAGATTCTTCCGGCTCCGCTTTTCGATGTTGCCGTGCTCGCGTTTCAGATGGACCCGGCGGAGATGAAACATCCGCCCGCGTTCTACATTCCGAAGACGGAGTCCGCGGACGAGGCCTTCTGGTGGCGCGACCTTTTTCAAGCCATCGCGCAGGCTAAGGGCTGGCCTAAGGATTACATCAAGTGCATGGCGCTCGTCGAATCGCATCCGCTGGCCTTCCAGATGGAGGAGTTTGCCTACCATCTCCGTGATCACATTCTCGGGCTGAATCTCGGCCGCTGGGATTACATGGCCAGTTTGATCCATTTCAACCTGCATGATCCGCGCTGGGTGCTGCCCGACCGCAACACGATTCCGCACGATGTGCCATTTTTTCAGAATTTGCGCAATCGCATACCCGAGATCTGCCACAAGCACGGCATGCTCGCCATCGGCGGGATGACGGCGCTCTATCCCAGCCGCACCGACCCCGAGTTGAATGCTCGCGCCCTCGCTGTGCTCGAAAAGGATAAGCGCAATGAAGCTCTCTCCCTGATGGACGGCGCATGGACGGGTCATCCCGATCAGAACGAAATTGCCGTCAGGCAGTTCCCTTGCCCGAATCAACTGAAGGCACGCCCGTCGAATCCCGATCCGCGTCCCGATCTTCGGCCCATACCGGAGGGCGTGGGCCAGCGGACTCTCGGCGGCACGCGCGCCGCGATCCGCACCGTGATCCGCTACCGCCAGGGTGTGCTCGCCGGAAGCGGCGCCAGTCTGCTGGACGGCTACATGGAGGACCTTGCAACCGACCGCATCTACCGGCTGATGATCGCTCAGCGCATGCGTCATAGCGATAAGGCTCGCATCGCCGATGAGAATGGCAAGTCCGTCGCGCACACTCCGGAACGAATCACCGGCCTGTTCGATGCAGAGCTCGACCGGATTTTGCGTGAGCTTCCCTCCGATATGCCTGCGGAGACAGCGGAGCAATTCAAGCAAGCGCGCGCGATGAGTGAGAAAATGATTGTGACGGGCGAATTCACACCGGTCTGAGTTCGGCGCCGGGCCCGCCCTTAAAAAACCCAGGAGACCATGGAATGACGGCAAGCGGCAACACACTGCAGGAAATCTGGCGGACCGATCCGCGCTGGCAAGGGATCGTGCGCCCTTATTCCGCCGGAGATGTCGAGCGCCTGCGCGGCACTCTGCGCGTCGAATACACTTTCGCGCGAGCCGGCGCCGAGCGCCTATGGAAGCTTTTGCATTCGGAGGATTTTTTGCCCGCACTAGGCGCCATGACCGGAAACCAGGCCATCGAACAGGTCTCTGCCGGTCTTCCCGCGATTTACGTCAGCGGCTGGCAGATCGCTGCCGATGCGAATAGTTCCGGCGAGATGTATCCGGACCAGGGCCTCTACGGACCCGATAGCGTCCCAAGGATCGTGCGCAACATCAATCGCGCTCTGCAGCGCGCCGATCAAATCGATCATTCCGAGGGCCGAAACGGCACGCACTGGTTTGCGCCGCTCATTGCGGATGGCGATGCGGGATTTGGCGGCATGCTCAACGCGTTCGAGTTGATGAAAGCCATGATCGATGCGGGCGCGGCGGCGGTTCACTTCGAAGACCAGCTTTCCTCCGCCAAGAGGTGTGGACACCTTGGCGGCAAGGTCCTCGTGCCGGTGGACGAGTTTATAGGCAAGCTCGTGGCCGCCCGTCTCGCCGCGGATGTTCTCGACGTCCCAACGGTTCTGATCGCTCGCACGGACTCCAACGGCGCCACGCTGATCCGCAATGATGTCGACGAGCGCGACAAGCCGTTCCTGACGGGCGAACGCACATCGGAAGGCGATTTCGTATTTCGCGGCGGTCTCGACGCTGCGATCGCTCGCGGATTGGCCTCTGCCCCGTATGCCGATTTGATCTGGTGCGAGACTGCGAGCCCCGATGTAGGCGAGGCGCGCCGCTTCGCCGAAGCCATCCACGCGAAATTTCCGGGGAAACTTCTGGCTTACAACTGCTCGCCGTCGTTCCACTGGAAGGCAAAACTCAGCGATGTCGCGCTCGCGCGGTTCCAGAGGGAGCTCGCGGCGATGGGCTACAAATTTCAGTTCGTCACCCTCGCCGGTTTTCACACGCTGAACTTGTCCATGTTCGACCTAGCTCGCCGCTATCGCCAAACCGGCATGCTCGCGTATTCCGACCTTCAGATGGACGAGTTCGCAGCGGCCAAGGATCACGGGTATCGTGCCGTGACGCACCAGCGATTCTCTGGCACGGGTTATTTCGACGATGTCGCTCAGGTCATTGCGGGCGGAAAGTCGTCGTCCGTCGCGCTGAAGGGTTCGACGGAGGAACAGCAGTTCAAATTGAATGAGGTGGAGGTGTCTGTCGAAACAGCGGCGCCGAAGGCAAAGGGGGCGTCGCACTGAGGGTGTGATTCGGCGGCAGCGGCCTTTGTGCCGTTCCTGCGAACCACGGGAACGCAGTGCCGCGCGACAGGCGTTTGATCGCATCCCGTCGCATTGGAGGCTGCGTGGCGCGTGCAAGTTAGAGCGGCGCGAACTTGGGAGGGGGACGTGGCGCTGTTCGTTCTAATCGTTGTGGGAATTATCGTCGCGCAGACGTGGCTTGATTGGCGCGACGCAAACAAGGACTGGGCGCTGCCGCCGTGGGCCCGGGGCACGGCTCTTGCAGGCGTAATCGCCGTTTCGCTCACGGCCGCAACTTCGTTCGCTAGCTCGTGGCTCCGTGGCGAAGCCGCCTCATGGGCCGATGCATTCGGCTCGCGATTCCTCTGGCAGGAGATGGCCTTCGTCTTCTGCATGATGGGGATCGTGATCTTCGCAGTGCGAAAGAAGCGGCTGCGCCTCACGCTGCTGCTCGCCGGCATGCTCGTAGCCGCCTTCTGGCTCGGCATGTCTTTGTCGCTGTAACGGCGCACCGGTTTATGGAGTCGGTGCGGACGCCGCTGCGCTGGCGGGCCTATCCGTGATTTGGTCCGCATCGGTAATTCACGCCGCCAGACGCTGCCGTAAAACGATCCCCGTCGCTCCTCTGCGCGGTCCTCGCCCTTATGGGTCGCCATTCGCCGGTAGTCAGCTACCATTCACCGAAAACTGCGAGACCTCACCAACGATACCCGTTACGCTCCTTCCATGAACGCGGCCCTATTCAGCCAGGAGGTTTTGAACATGACCGACGCGAAATTCGATTACCTTTCCGGGGCATCCGTTTGCCGGGTAGCAACTGTCGCACTGGCTGGACTTCTGCTTTTCCTTGGAATCGTGTTCCAATTGGGCGAGTTCGGCTACGGAGGCTTGGCTGCTCGGAACCTTTGGTTATTGTCCGTGATCGCCCAAAGTCTGTGGAATCTGCTGGCCGTACGGTTCAACATGCCGGCGCTCGGCGAATTGCTGCGCTTCTGGCCGATGCTGTTCGTCGCCGCCGGACTCGCGTTGCTCGCGATTCCCCACTCGGCCCTCTGTGCGGCTGGACTCTCGATCTCGCAAGCGAGGACAGCAAATCGTGAATGATTGCAGAAAATCGCACAGCGGCCTCTTCGTCGGCATTCTGATCACTTCGATTGGTGTGATCTTTTTGCTCGACCAGATGGGTGTGGTACCCGCTCGCTTCGTCTTCCGCGAGTTTTGGCCTGTCGTGATGATTTTAGTCGGCCTCCGCGCTACTTTCAGATCGGGACATTGTTCTGGAAGCTTTTGGGGGCCCGTGCTGGTTCTGCTCGGAAGTCTATGGCTGCTGAACAACCTTGAGGTCACGCACATAGCGATTGGCCGCCTCTGGCCGCTTTGGATGATCGCGGTCGGCGTCTGGTTGCTGCTGCGAGCTACTGGGCACGTTGATTGGCCACCCTATCGCCCGCCGTCTTCTCCTGGCGGCACTCGCAGTTATCCTCACCGCGACGATTGGTGGACCAAACCGGCCGACCCGACAAAACAGAGTTGGGCGGAACCGTCCGCTCAAGATTCGGCGGCCGGATACGCGTCGAGCGTCCCTCCTCCGGCTGCTCAGCCCTCCGGCGCCGAAGATGTCGACGAAACATTTCAGCAGGCCGCGATCCTCAGTGGTATCAAACGGCGAATCAGATCCCAGAATTTTCGCTTCGCCAAAGTCTCCACGGTGCTGGGTGGATTTCAACTCGATTTCACGCATGCCGGGATGGCCGGCCCGGAGGCGACGGTCGACGTCGAGTCCGTATTCGGTGGAGGTGAGATTCGCATACCGGAAACCTGGAGCGTCAAGATCGAAACATCCTCGGTCGCGGGCGCGGTGGTGGACGAGACGTACCGCCGGCCGGACGCGTCTCCTCCGTCCAAAAGATTGGTCATTCGCGGCACCGTAGTGTTTGGAGGAGTGGTCATTAAGAACTGAGTCGCATATGCATCCCATTCTCGGCCATCCCCGGCGATTCGCATCGTACCTCGTCGTGTGGAGCCCGCTCGCGGCGCCTCTCGCCTACGTTCTGCGGGCTCGACACGGGATTACACTACCGGCGGCTGTCCTCTTGGCGCTGCCGCTGTGTCTCTTATACGCGATTGTTTGCCTCTCGGCATGGTATCCCTGCCGCGTAACGCCGATCGATCGCTCAGGATTCGATCGGCTGGTCTTTACGCACTTGGGTGGGGCTGTGGTGGCCGCGGGCGCGTGGACCGCTGTTGCCAGTGGACTCGCCTGGCTGCTGGCCAATAATTTTCCCGAATATCAGGGATTGAACAACGGCTTGCGTTCTGAACTTTCCCTGATGCTGGTGCCTGCAATCCTCCTCTACCTCGTGAGCGTTCTCTTCTATTACGCGCTGATCTCATTGCAAGCGTCGAAGGAAGCGGAAGCGCGGGTGATGCAGGCAAGCGCACTCGCGCGCGATGCCGAGTTGCGCGCGTTGAAAGCACAGGTGAATCCCCATTTTCTCTTCAACAGCTTGAATTCCATCAGCGCGCTCACGAGTTCCGATGCGTCCAAGGCTCGCGAAATGTGCATCCTGCTGGGCGACTTTCTTCGCCGCACGCTCGGTCTCGGCGAAAAGCAGGCGATTCCGCTTGACGAAGAACTGTCCCTCATCCGCGCGTTTCTGGCCGTAGAGAAAATCCGTTTTGGACCGCGTATTCAAATGGAGGAATGCATTGAAAAGGAAGCGCTGGATGTCCGGGTGCCGCCGCTTCTGCTGCAGCCGCTGGTCGAAAACGCGGTCGTGCACGGAATCGCGAATTTAGTCGAGGGCGGCTTCATCCGGCTGAGCGCTCGGTGCGTCGACGGAGAATTGGCGATCGTGATCGAAAACAGCTTTGATCCCGATGCCCCGCAGCGTCGGCGTAACGGTGTAGGTCTTGCCAACGTACGCCAGCGGCTCGAAGCGCGGTATGGCAAGCGCGCCAGTTTCGGCGCCAATGCCCACGAAAACTCCTTCCGTGTCGCGATTACGCTTCCGATCGAACGAAAGGAGCACGATTTATGACGCGCCCATCCGGCCAGAAGATCCGCGCAATGATCGTGGACGACGAGGACCTGGCCCGCCAGGTGTTGCGCGAATTTCTCTCGGCGCATCCCGACATCGAAATCGCAGCCGAATGCGCGAATGGTTTCGAAGCCGTCAAGAGCGCCGCTGAATCCGAGCCCGATCTGATATTCCTCGACATCCAGATGCCGAAGCTTGACGGATTTGAAGTTCTCGAATTGATCGGACCTGGCCCCGCCGTCGTATTCGTGACCGCATACGACGTGCACGCCATTCGCGCCTTCGAAGTCCACGCCGTGGACTACCTCTTGAAGCCCGTTAGTGCGGAACGATTCGAGGCCGCGCTGGCGCATGCGAAGGAGCGTCTTGAAAGCAAGGCGACGCCAGCTGTGCCCCTCGCCACAGAATTGGCTGCGAGCGCGCGACCTCCCGCGCAATTTCTCGATCGCATTCCGGTGCGCGACGGCGCCAAGGTTTCCATCATCCCGGTCGCCAAGCTCGACTACGTCGAAGCGCAGGACGATTACGTCGCCCTCGCGTCCCTGGGCACCAAACACCTCAAGCAACAGACGATTGCAAGCCTTGAATCCGCGCTCGATCCCTCGCGGTTTCTCCGCATCCACCGCTCTTACATCGTGAACCTCGAGCGCGTCGTCAAAATCGAGCCGTACGGCAAAGACAGCCACGTCGCAGTTCTGGCCAGCGGAGTACAGCTTCCGGTGAGCCGCGCCGGTTACGCACGCCTCCGCGCATTTCTCGATCGCTGATCGTTTGATCATCGCCGACTCGCGCTATGGTTTACGACGCCTCGGGTTCTCCGGAAAGCTATTCCGAAGACACGCTGACTAAACCAGCAACGCAGTCGCACAGAGACTTGCCGAGCGCCTGGCACGGGACCATACTCGAATCTATGAGGCGTTGCGCTCGGCATATTGTGCGATTCCTACAGCCGTTTCTAGCGGTTACCGCGCTGACTCTTGCCTTGACGTCTGCAGTGATGCTCGCACCGCGTGCCGCGCGCGCCGACGAGATAACGCTGAAGGACGGCACAAAAATCAACGGAAGCATCATCGGCTTCGAAGACAAATCGTTCAAAGTAAGAACCAGCTACGGCTACGCGCTCGTGCAGAAGGATCAAGTCGTTTCGATCAACGTGGCGAACGAGGCCAAGGTTCCGCCGGAAAGGAAACCCGAGCCTGCCGCTGAAAAAGCGCCCGCGCTCGAAAAGCCGGCAGCGCCTAAGAAAATCGTGGCAACCGCGGCGGCAGTAGCAGCGGCAAGACCTGCTCCCGCTTCTCCGGCTCACTACCATGTTCCCGCGGCGCCAGCCGTGGCAAGTCTAACGGCGCCCCAAATTCCGGCACCCGCCGCGAACCCCGCGCCGCCCGAGCCGCCTATCCCGGAGCCGATTCGGGAAAGCGTGAGCGGCAATACGTACACGAACGAAACATATCGCTTCCGGATGTACAAGCCGCCGGGCTGGGAAGTGATCGGGAGCGCGCCCGCCGTGCTCCCCGGGGCGATTGCCGCCATGGGCACGGATGACCAGCGGACGTATCTGCTGATCGGCCAGCAGCCCGTCGGGAAATCACTGGCGGCCGACACGAGCACGGCAGAAAAGCGGCTGCGCGACGTGATGGAAAACTTCCGGCCGCTCGGCGAGGAGCGCGTCACCATCTCCGGCACGCCGGTGATCGAGCGCCGCTTCCGCGGCAGCGTGGACCAGCACGACTGGTCCGGCGTAGTCGTGCTCGTGCCGCGGGGCGCGCGGGTTTACACGATTTTCGGCATGACGCGCGCGGACAACGACCTCGTGCAGATCCAGGAGAACGTGATCGCGCGCACGATTTCGAGCCTGCAGTTCACCGAATAGCCAAGCCCCATTCCTTCTTCAGAACTTCGTGACTTCGCTGAAGTGGAAGTCGCGAACCTTCATCGCCGGGACGACCATCTCGAAGGATTCTTCCCCGGCGGCGCGGATGGCCGGGCCGAGCACCTCGACGTTCGACAGCATCTCGATGATGCTCTGATTGAAGCGGAAATTGCGAATTCCGCCGGCCAGGCGCCCATTTTCAATGAGGAACGTTCCGTCGCGCGTCATGCCGGTGAGAATTTTCTCGTAGGGATCTACTTCGCGGATGTACCACAAGCGGGTGACGAGAATGCCGCGCTCGGTTGAGCGAACCATTTCGTCCACCGATCTTTCGCCGCCGGCGAACACCAGATTCATGGGCGCCTCGCCGTATTCGTTCGGCAGCGAAAAGCCGTGCCCAGTCGGCTTTGCTTTCATCTTTTTCGCGGTCGAGCGCGCGTAAACCAGATTCTTCGGAACGCCGCGATCGACGAGCAGGACTTTCTGCCGCGGCACGCCCTCACCGTCGTACGGCGGGCCGGTTTGCAGCGGATTATAGACGTCGTCCCAGAGCGTGATGTTGTCGCCGAAAAGTTTCTGACCCATGCGGCCGGTGAAGCAGGACCGCTTGTCGAGCACGGCCGTGCCGGCAAAATCGTAGAAAAGAAAACCGACAAGATCGAGTACCGCCGAAGGCTCGAGAATCGCGGTGTAACGTCCCGGCGGAAGCTCGCGCGGGTTGCGGGATTCCGCGGCCTTGCGGCTGGCGCTTTCGGCAAGCTCCATGGGGTCAATTGTGCGAATGTCGGGTGAATTCGACTTGGCCCAGCCCGAGGAATTTTCTTCCAGAATCGTGACGGAAAATTCCGAGCGGGTCTGTTCGTAGCGCGCGACCAATCCTTTCGAATTGGCCATC